>NCJP01000132.1 GCA_002278985.1 Erythrobacter sp. 34-65-8 | reverse complement strand
GAACCAATTGTACGGTGCATTGCGGCAATACCGCTCGATCCCGGCGCTGGTGGTAGCGGAGGGCATTCTGGCACTGGCGCTCAAGGCGACCCAGGGCCGGTTCGTGCATGACAACGATGCGATCCGGCGCGCGTCCCGCTCGCTACCGCGCATTGTGGCAGGGGAGAGCATGAGATGAGCTGGGAAGCGGTGTTCGGGGCGGTCAACCTGCTGGCAATGGTGGCCTGGGCGGCGCTGATCCTGGTGCCGCGCAAGCCGGTGCTGCTGGCGGCAGTGCTCTACCTCGGGGTCGGGCTACTGTGCCTGGTTTATGCTGCCGGGCTGGTGAGCCTGCTGGGCGGGCTGGTCGATCCGGTCGGGCCGGCCAATCCGGCAGTGGACTTCACCACGATCGAAAGCGTGCGCTCAATCTTCGGCTCCAATGGCGGGGTGACGATCGGCTGGACCCACTATCTGGCGTTCGACCTGTTCGTGGGGCTGTGGATCGCGCGCGATGCCGACGCCAAGCAGTTCTCCCGGCTGGTCCAGGCGCCGGTCCTGCTCGCCACGTTCCTGGCCGGGCCGCTTGGCCTGCTGGTATGGCTGGTCGTGCGGGAGCGGCGGGCCCGCGCGCAAGGGCGCTGGTCCTGAAGCGGCACGCCCCTGCCACGGCGCGCAACAGCGCGGCGATTGCCGCCGTTCTGGCCAAAGAGCTGCCCCTTGCCGGGCAGGTGCTGGAGGTGGCGAGCGGAACGGGCGAACACGCTGTCTATTTCGCCCGAGCGTTCCCGCAACTCAAATGGCAACCAAGCGACGCCGATATCACGGCGCTGGCATCGATTGCAGAATGGGCGGCAGAAGCCCGCCTCGAAAACCTGTGCGAGCCCCTGCACCTCGATGCAAGCGCGCCCGGCTGGCCGGTTGACCGCGCGGACGCTGTGCTCTGCATCAACATGGTGCACATCAGCCCATGGCAAGCAACCAAGGGCCTGTTCGCCGGAGCAGCGGCGAGCCTCGGTAAAAATGCGCCGATTATCCTGTATGGACCATACCGCGAAGAGGGGTTGCCAACGGCGGCTTCAAATGAAGCATTCGACGCCGACCTTCGCTCCCGTGACCCGCGCTGGGGGCTGCGGCAGGTCAAGGATATGGACCGGGTGGCCGGGCAGCACGGCTTCTTCCGCGCTGCCCGGTACCAAATGCCGGCCAATAACCTCACTCTGGTCTACCGGCGTTCATAGCTGTCAGGCGTCAGATTGCGTCGTCACCGGCCTCGCCAACCGACTCGATGTCCTGGCCAACACCCTTGACGGTGTTGCAGGCTGAAGCTGCGATCGACAGGGCGGCGACCCCGATAGCAAGTGCAAGTTTGCGAACCATTTTGCTGTTCCTTCATTCCATGTCCGCCCCCGGAGCAGAATGAACGGATGCCAGCAGGTTGTGTTCCTGACTGGCGGCTGGCCGGCAATTCAGATGGCGCGATCACCTGCTTCACCCACGGATTCGATGTCCCGGCCCAGCCCCTTGACGGTGTTGCAGGCCGCTGCCGTCAGCGAGAGCGCCGCGATGCCGAGAGCGAATATGAATTTGCGGGCCATGTCAGTCTTCCTTTGGCTTGCTCACCGGTCAATTCAATGCCCGGTCAGGGGTTGGGTTCCTGTGCCGCCACGGCGGGGGACCGGGGCGGTTTGCCCAGCGTGTGTTCCCGCCAGGCGATGATCAAGCCCGCGCCCACGATCAGCGGAGCGCCGATCCACGTGGTCGCGGGTGGCAGGAGGTCAAATGCCATCCAGCCAAGCAGTGTCGCCCAGATGAGTGCGGAATAATCCATCACGATCACGCTGGCGACCGCTCCATAACGCAGGGATGCCGTTAACAGTAGCTGACCGAGCAGGCCGAACCCGGCGAGGCCAGCCAGCAGGCTCCACTGGTAAGGGCTGTGTGCCGTGGCCACAAACGGCATAGCCGCGCCCAGAACCGGGATGCTGAAGGCCGAGAACCAGAACACGATGGAAAGCGGTTCGTCAGTCCGGGCCAGATCGCGCACCTGGATGGAGATGAGGGCGATCATGAACGCTGCCCCCAGGCCTACCAGCGCGCCCAGCAGGGGAATATGGCCGTCTCCGGGCTGGGTGATGATCAGCACCCCGCCGAACCCGAGCAGGACCGCCGTCCAGCGCCATGGCCCGACCCGTTCGTGCAGGATCAGGGCGGACAGGATCACCGCCCAGAACGCGGTGGTGAAGTTGATCGTGGTCGCCTCGGCCAGGGGCAGCAGGGTCACCGCGCCGAAATTCAGCGCCATGCCGACAAGGCCGTAGGCGGCCCTCAGCCCATGCTTGCCCAGTCGCCGCGTCTGCAGGCGTGCCAGCCCGCCGGTGGCGACCAGCCAGGCTGCGATCAGGGCGACGGTGGGAACCTGTCGCCAGAACAGGATTTCGGCAAGATGGATGCCGCTCTCGCTGGCCAGCTTGACGAGCAGCAGCATGACCGAAAGGACCAGCGCGGCGCCCAGCCTGATAACGAGCGCGAGCATGGGCCGGTGATGGTTCTGGTGCGTCGTCACGATGCGGGCATAGGCAACCGGCCGTCCGGTGCAAGGGGCATTGGCTTGCCAGCCTTCAAGCTGCGCCCCATATGCCCGCAGCTGTCATGCTGCACCAGTTCCTCGTCTTTGCCAGTGAAGCCAAGCTGCTTGCAGCAGCAGGATTGGGCTGCTGGCTGCTTGCCGCCATTGCCGTGGTGGCGGAGAAGCGCCGCAATGCACGGCCCAGCCTTGACCAGGTGGGCTGGGTGCCATGGACCGGTATCTTTCTTGCGGCCACCTTGTGCGGCGCGATGTTCATCCTCTTTGGCGTGAAGGCCATACTGCAGGGGTAGGGCAGGGCCCAACTTCATTGACGTGCCGGTGTGGTTGGCTCATCTCCCCACCTGACCGAAGTCGAACAAGGACTCGGTGGGTCGCAGCCGTCCTGTATCTCGCGCAAGGGAGGGGTGCGTAGTGAACAAGCGAATGGTTGTGGCAGGTCTGGCGGGGGCACTCATCGTGGCCCCTGCAGTCTATCTGGCCGGAGAGCAGGCGTTGCCGGCCGCCGACCATCTCGATCCGCCTGCGCGAACAAACCCCAGCAATGACAGCACGCCTGATTTTCCGGCCGACATTGCAGACCTGTACGTTTTCCATGACGCCACCAAGGTAACGATGATCGTGACGTTTGGCGGTCCGGCGGCGCCCGGCCTTCCGGCCCGGTACGATCCTGATGTGCTCTACACCCTGGCGATCTCGAACAAGGCGCCCCGGACAACTGCTGACTTTCCGATCACCTTCCAGTTCGCTCAGGAAGCCGGTGTCGCGGATGGCCCTTGGGGAGTCCGGGTAAGCGGTGTGCCCGGCGTGACGGGCGACATTACCGGATCCGTCGAACGTGAGCTCGAGCAAGAGGGGGTGAAGGTGTTCGCGGGTTTGACGGATGATCCTTTTTTCTTCGATTCACAGGGACTGCGCGAATCGCGCGAAACGGGAACGCTGCGGTTCCGCAATGACCGCGACTTTTTCGGGGCCCAGAACATTACCGCCTTCGTCATCGAAATCCCCCGGGACCGGCTTGAAAACGGTGCCGCTGCACTGGATTTCTGGACCACCAGCGATCGGTTGGGAGGGCAGGTCAATGGTTGAACGAGCCCGCCTGGCAGCAAGGCTGGGACTTCCGGCCATGATAGCGCTCGGCATTGCGGGGTGCGGCGGCGAAGACGTCCCGACCCCTGCGCCATCGCCGCCGCCCTCGGCGACCAGTTTCAGCGTCACCCCGTGTCTCAACCAGATCGTGCCGGGAACGGGCTCGACGGTTGCAGGATTGATCGTGCCGGACACGATAACGGTCGACCTGTCCAAACCGGCGGGCTTTCCCAATGGGCGGCGTTTGCAGGACCCGGTGATCGACATCACGCTGGCCGCGATATTTCTCGATCTGGATGTCCATGCGCCGGATACCCTGTTCAGGATCCCGCTCAATCCGCCGGCAAACGACCGGCCGTTCAGGCCCGATTTCCCCTATCTCGCGCTTCCCCAGGGCAACCCGCCGCTGTCGGGCTCGGATACTGCGACCACATTCGCCTTCGCGGACCAGCCTGCCAGCGCCTATGTGCGGGTTGATCGCACCGGGATGCCGGCGGTTTCGGCGGCACTGGTCGGCGGGCCCTTGAAGAACCCGTTCAACGATGCCGATCCGGTCGACGACGCGACGGGGGAATTCGTGCCCGAGCTTTCCGCCCAGTTGAAACTCTTGACCGACGCGCTGATCGACGACCTGAAGGCAGCAGGCCTGACGCCGTGCGCGATACCCGAATGAGCGCACTCCGGGCGGCGGCACCCCGTTTTTCCCTCGTCCGCTGCCTCGTTCTTCTGGTTTTCGCGCTTCTGGTGATAGCGGTCGGACAGCGGCTGGCTGACAGAAGCACATCCCTTGTACGGACTTCAGCGCAGGATACCGTGGCGGGATGGGGCCCGGCCGATTTCCCGTCCGCGCTGGCCACCCTCCAGCGCGACGTAGCGCGGGAGCGTGCACGGGTCGAGGCCAGCCCCGGACAGTGGATGCCGCTGGAAACCCTCGCCATGGTATTGCACGCCCGCGGCCAGCTCAACGGGTCGCACGCGGACCATGCAGCAGCGCTTGACGCGGTCAACGCGGCCCGGGCCGCGGCACCCGCAGCCAGCGGTCCGGTTCTGGCCCGGGCCGTGGTTGCGCTGTCGCTGCACCAGAACACGATTGCCAGGGAAGAAGTCGCCCGGCTGGCGCATTTTGCCATCCCGCCCGCTCCAAGCGATCTGGCCGAAGCGGAGGCGATCCGGGGCGATGTAGCGTTCTACGCCGGACACTATGCCCGGGCGATCCGGCACTATCGCGCGGCGGACCGGATCGAACGCAGCCCGGGCACTATGGTGCGACTGGCCGACTGGCATCGCCACATGGGTGATTTCGATGCGGCACGGATGCTGCTGGGGCGAGGTCTGGC
>NCJP01000404.1 GCA_002278985.1 Erythrobacter sp. 34-65-8 | reverse complement strand
GCGCCCGCCGATCACCCCGCCCGCAGGACCAGAGAGCAGGAGGCCCACCGGGTTGCGGCTGGCCGAACCGTGCCTAGACGGGAGCGCCGCCCACCCCGCCGCTTTCGCGGGCCGACACCAACAACGCCGGCGCGCTAGCAGCGCGCCGTCCGCAGCAACCTGCTCATGCCGCCAGTCGGGGCCGAGCGACCAGCGAGATGTCCAAGACAGTAAATGCGCACCCTGAATTGAAGCGTGTGGTGCAAGTCCTTGGATCGGCCGCCCCGGCGGGGCCTGTCGTCCGGCAGGCCGATCCTCATGACAATGTAAGCTGCAATCAGAGTGCGCGCGGGGCCTAAAACAGGAATGCCGCGCCCTCAGGAGCAGGCCGAACGGCCTGCGGGACAGAGCGCGTCAACAGCCCCGCTCCGCTTCCCGGGGCGTTGCGGGGTGTCCCCGCAGAAGGGGTAGCAGGAGACAGCAAAGCGGCTCCGGCTCAGGGGAAGGCCTTCCCCCACTCCAACGCAAAGAGCGACCCGTGCCTACACTTGGAAACCGAACGCCCGCAACTCACTGGCTTACAGCATGCTGTCCGCAATTGAGAGATTTAGCCCGTCGATTTTCTAATCTGCTTACGGCGCCGGCCCGCTGTGCACGACCGATCGCTCTGTTAGTTTCATCGTTACCAATGGCACAATGATCCACATGACCAATGGCACCAGCCCGACGCCACCGATCAACGGCATTGTGTCATCATATTGCCAGCCCCAATCGCTGCGGAGCGCCAGGTGCTCCACGACTATCGTAATCGACAGCCCGGTGCCTAAATATGCTGTGAGGGCTCGCGCTCGCGCGCCGCGAAGCCACATCCGATCATCGGTTGCAATTGTCGCGATCCAGTAGGCGAACACCATTATTCCGGCATCGCCCACCGAAGCAATGCCGCAGCTCTTCGTAACTTGCCACGCCGACATTTGATCCATTGCATAGAACGGCATCTGGAACATTTCCCAGGCGAACGAGACAAGAAAGCCGTGAATAGCAATCCATGTTTCGGGTTTATC
>NCJP01000006.1 GCA_002278985.1 Erythrobacter sp. 34-65-8 | reverse complement strand
CTGGCCGAGGCGATGGCCGCCAACGGGCTGACCGACATTGCCGCGCTCATCTTCAACACCCACGGAGAGAGCATGGGCCGCGGGGCGCACCCGGTTTCGCTGCGTGACCGGCTCGAGTGGCCGCTCTCGCCATGGACCCGGCGCAGGTTCGCCCGCGCAGGTATCCGGATCGAGCCGGAAGCCAGCTTCCAGGGCGGGGACGGATACCTGTTCTTCGCCACACCTGAGCTGGCGCTGGCCACCCTGGGGCAGATTGCCCGGCTGCGCCCGGCGGAGACGGATGCGGCAGGGGCCGCCGATCCGTTCTATCGCCGGACCGACCTCAGTCTCGACTTCTACCGGGCGGTCAAGGAGCACCAGCGTGACCATCTGGAGAGCCGCACCTATGCGCGCGCGATCACCGCGTTCGGGCTGGGCCTGCTGAACCAGACCGGCAGCCGCGTCTCGCGCCGCCAGAGCGACATCAATGCCGACCGCGAGATGAGCCTGCGCCAGATCCGCGCGATCCCCCACAACGCCATCCTCCAGCAGCTTGGCTACCCGGTCAATGTGATCGCCGGAGTGGGAAGTGCAGCCGAAGGAAACCGCGAGGAGCTGGCCGGGCTGCTGTCAGACAGCCCGCGCGGGCAGCAGATCGTGCGCCTGGTGCGGGCCGCCAATGCGCTTGCCAGCATCAAGACCGTCGCCGCATTCGGCGAGCTGTTCAATTCCGCCTACTGGGCCAGCCGCACCTATCGCGGCACAGAGGATCACCTCGCCGGGTCATGCGCCGCGCTGGCCGAATATCTGGTCGGCGATGACCGGACCGGGGTATTCCGCCGCCTGGCCTCACGCCTGCGGATCGATGCGCTGAAACTTCACCGGTTGCTCGAACTGGTGCCCGAGGAAGCCACCGGGCCTGACCGCGAGGCCGTGCGGCGAAGGATCGGGGTGCTCCAGGCTCTGCGCTTGACGCTGCTCCAGCACATGTTCCTGCGCGCCGTTTCGGTTCCTGCGTTCAGCCGCGCCAATGATATCAGCCGCAGTGACGTGATAGAGATGGTGCTCACGCTGCGGATCGATGAAGCGCTGGCCCAGTTGCGGCGGGCGTTCCCGGTGCGGGTACCGGGCCCCGGCGACTTCCCGCTCGACGAACCTTCGGATTATCCTGACGGGGGCGAGGAAGGCTATGCCGCGATCGAGCGCGACTTCATCGCCCCGATCGAGCAGGCGCAGGCGCTAAGCTTGCGGATTGCCACCGCCATCGCCAACGAATTCGGCGCACACGGTTAGGCCTGGCCGTCAGCCGCTGCGGGCGGTGCTCGCCCGGGCGATCAGCGTTACCGGAACCCGTCGTCCGCCCTCTGCCCTGCTCCGCGCATCCTCGCCGCCCAGCACCGCCTCGACCAGCGCGGCGCCCGCTTCCGCCGGATCGGGGCCGATGGTCGTCAGCGGCGGTCGGCTGAACCGGCCGGCCAGCAGATCATCGAACCCGATCACGCCCATGTCCTGCGGTACTGCAATGTCGGCAGAAGCAAGCGCCTCCATCGCGCCGAGAGCCATCGCATCGCACGCAGCAAAGATGGCGTCGACATCATCAGCCCGTTCGACCAGTCGCCGGGCCGCCCGGCGGCCCTCTTCTTCCCGGCTGGGCGCGTTGACCGTGGCAACCAGGCACGGCTCCAGCCCGGCATTGCGCATGGCGCTGGCATAGCCCTCGTACCGCTCGGTAAACTGGACCTGCGGGGTGTCGAGCGCGCCAAGGAAGCAGGGCCGCCGGTAGCCCGCCTTGAGCAGATGCTCGACCGCCAGCCGCCCGGCAGCATGATTGTCCGACCGGATCCATTCGAGCTCATCGAAGGGGGAGCCCCAGTAAACCACCTTGCGTCCGCTGGCCTCGATTCCGCGGAAATAGTCCCACGCGGGCTGGTTGGTGGTGGTGCCGATGACGACAAGCCCGTCTGCCCAGCCGCGTTCCTGGTAATGGCCGAACAGCCGATCCTCGGCAGCCTGGAAGGATACCAGCGTTTCAAAGCCACGTTCGGAGGCGGCGAGGCAGACACTGCCGAGCAGGGCATAGGCAAAGGGGTTGATGGACGATGCACTCTCGCCCGGTCGGCAGATGACCACCACGGCCAGGGTACCGGTCGAGCCGCGCCGCAAGCGGGCAGCCCGTTCATCGACGAAATAGCCCAGTTCCTCTGCCGCCTTGAGCACCCGGTTGCGGGTCGGTTCGGCGATCACCGGTGAACCGGCCAGGGCACGGCTGACGGTCGACTGGCTCACGCCGGCCCGTTCCGCGACATCAAACGATGTCGGTCGCCTGTGTTCCCCTCCGCTCATCGGGCCATGCTCTACGACCGGGCAGGGCCGAGTGGCAAGCGCAGGGTGCGCGGATTACGCTGCGGCCGGGCAGTACTTGTCCAGATAGGCCGCATGGGTCGGCATGTGCTGGACGAGGTAGCGGATGGAGCTTTCCATCTCGTCCAGTTCCTTCTTCAGGTCCGGGCCGGCAATCTTGTCCGCAATCGCGTTGTGGCCGCCCATCGCGATCCGCTGCCCCATCATCACTGCGGCCCAGCTGGTTTCGGTGAACAATTCGTCTTCCTCGCGGAAAATCTGCCCGTTGGCGCGGAACAGTTCGACCTTCTCGGTGAGCGTATCGGGCACAGGCATGGTCCGCACGTGGTTCCAGAACGGGGAATCGGTCCGCTCGGTGGCGTTGTAGTGCAGGATCAGGAAATCGCGGATGCGCAGGTATTCCTTGGTGGTCAGCCGGTTGAACGCGTCGATCTGCGCCTGAGTAATCCCGTCGAGCGAAAGCAGCGCGATCAGCTTGTTGATGCCGGTGTGGACGAGGTGGATCGAGGTCGATTCGAGCGGCTCCATGAACCCGGCGGCAAGGCCCAGGGCCACCACGTTGCGGTTCCAGAACTTCTTGCGCCGCCCGGTGATGAACCGGAGGAAATTGGGCTCGGCCGCGGGCTTGCCTGCAAGGTTGTTCACCAGGATGCCATGCGCCTCGTCATCCGACATGTGTTCGCTGCAATAGACATGGCCGTTGCCGTTGCGGCGCTGCAGGGGCACGCACCATTGCCAGCCGGCGCTGTGGGCGGTGGCGCGGGTGAATGGCGGCGGGCCGCTGCCATCCTCGCGCTCACACGGCAGGGCCACCGCACGGTCGCACGGCAGGTAGTGGCGCCAGTCCTCGTATCCGGTCTCCAGCGCCTGTTCGATCAGCAGGCCGCGGAAGCCCGAGCAGTCGACGAACAGATCGCCGGGTATCACGCTTTCGTCAGCCATCGTCACCGAAGCGACGTAGCCGCTCTCCGCATCGAGGGTCACGTCGGCCACGCGCCCCTCGCGCCGCAGCACGCCGCGCTGTTCAGCATAGCTGCGCAAATAGCGGGCGTAGCGGGTCGCATCGATGTGGTAGGCGTAATTGATGGGCGGCAGGTCTTCCCGCGCATAATCCTCGGTGCGGGAGAATTTGCCGAAGTAGGCTGCCATGGTTTCCAGGTTGAAGGCCTGGATCGGGCGCTTGTCCCCCATCTCGCGGAAGCGGTGCCAGATCTGGTGAAACGCGATCCCGCCCATGTGATAACCGTAGGCGCCGAAGGGATGGATATAGCTGTCACCCACCTGCCCCCAGTTGACGAACTGGATGCCCAGTTTGAAGCTCGCCTGGCACGCGGCCATCATCTCGCGTTCGTCGATCCCCAGCAGGTTGTTGAATTCGACGAACGGAGGAATGGTCGCCTCGCCCACGCCGACGGTGCCGATTTCCTCCGACTCGATGAGGGTGATTGTCACCCCCCTTGCGCCGACGATCCGCGACAGCGCCGCTGCCGCCATCCACCCGGCGGTTCCGCCACCCACGATAACGATCTTTTCTATGGCCATGTGGCACCTTCAACCATGCTCTCCGGCCTTTGTCACTAGCATGGAAGGAACCTTGATGTGAACGTTCATTTTCCACTTGTGAACGCTCACAATCTGGGTTACCTCAAGCTGGAAGGGGTCCGGATTCGTCCGAAGGCCTCGGGTTATGGGAGGATACCTTGGCACTCACCGACACTTCCGCGCGCACATTTTCCTGGCGCTCTACCGCTCTCGGCACCGCGTCGGCGCTGGCCCTTGCCGGGGTCGCCCAGCCTGCATGGGCGCAGGAACAGGCAGCCGCCGAGCCGGCTGACGAAACTGTAGCGGAAACCGAAGACGCCGAGATCGTCGTATCCGGCTTCCGTGCCTCGCTCCAGTCGGCGCAGAACGTCAAGCGGCTGGCGGATACCGTCGTTGACGTGATCACGGCTGAAGACATCGGCGCCCTGGCTGACCGGTCGGTCGCCGAAGCGCTGCAGCGGGTACCCGGGGTCAACATCGGCCGGTTCGAAAAGACCACTGACCCGACCCGGTTCTCGGTCGAGGGCACCGGCGTGATCATCCGCGGATTGCCCTACACCCGTTCGGAGCTGAACGGCCGCGACATTTTCTCCGCCAACGGCGGCCGCGTGCTGAGTTTCGAAGATGTCTCGCCCGAGCTCGTCGGGCGGGTCGAGGTTTTCAAGAACAGCACCGCCGACCAGATCGAAGGCCAGATCGCGGGTACGGTCAACCTCGTCACCCGCAAGCCGCTGGACATGCGGGGGCTTCGCATCGCCGGCTCGATCGAGGCCAACTACGGCGACTTCCGTGACGAGATTTCCCCGACTTTCAACATTCTCGGTTCGAACACGTTTGAAACCGGAGCGGGCACGTTCGGCCTGCAGCTGAGCTACTCCAACTCGAAGCTCAAAAGCCGCACCGATGCTTCGCAGATCATCGACACGTGTTATCGCCCGGCTGACCTGAGCGGGGCCTGTATCCGGGTCTTCGGCATCAATTCCGGCGGCTTCGGCGACGTACCCAACTTCACGCCGGACCAGTTCCCGCCGGCGAACTCCGTGCTGGTGCCGCAATACGCCGGGGTCCGCTCGACCACGCTGGACCGGGATCGCGAAGCCTTCTCCGGGGTCGCCCAGTTCGAAACGCTCGACGGCGGCCTGGTGATGACCCTCGAATACCTGCGTTCGAACACCAGCTTCTTTACCGAAGAATTCGCGCTGATCGGCCGGATAGACGACGGCGTCTCGTCCCCGAGCCCCCGCCCCGGGACCAATTTTGAATTCGATGCGGATGGCCGGTTCGTCAGCGGCATTCTGACGCAGAACGTCGGCAATGCCTACGCAACCCCGTTCGGTCTGGGGGGCATCCCCATGGATTCGTTGCGCTTCCTGCGTGACACCGATTCGATGACCCAGGATATTTCCTTCGATGCCAAGATGGAATTTTCTGACCGCTTCCGCGGCAGCGTGGAAATGCAGTACGTCAATTCCAGGCTGACCCGCGATTCCGTCTTCGGCGCGATGAGCACCTGGGCCGATATCGGCATCGACCTGTCCGGCGCGACGCCGGACATCCAGTTCCTTGCGCCTCCGGGGGCACCGGCTGATTACTTCTCCAGCGGCTTCTACACCTACTACTGGTTCGGCCTCGACAGCCGCGAAGAGAACGACGGCGATCTGTTCAGCCTTGCAGGCGATCTGGAATACGATCTCAGCGATACGGGCTTCCTGCGCAAGGCAGTGTTCGGTGCCCGCTGGGCCGCGCGTGACCGCGTCAACCGCAACACCAACTTCAGCACCTGGGGGAACCTTTCCGCCCCCTGGGCCGGGCGTGCAGGCTGCGCGCCCTGGGGTGAGGGGCCGGGCTGCGGTCAGGGTCCGGGCCCATTTGTCCCCGACTGGTCCGGCTTCACGCCGGGTCGCTTCTACACCGGCCTGCCCGGTCAGGAATTCGCGATCGCGGGCGGCGCCTTTGCGGACGAGTTCCCGAATTACTCCCAGCTGCGGTCGCCGTTTGCCGGCAACTTCCAGCGTGGTCAGGCAGGAGCCCCCATCGCCAACGGAGCAGCCTTTTTCTACGGCGGCGACGATTTCCTGCAGGATTACCTTAACGGCACGACCGACCGCGAGTGGGACGAAATCTCGACTTTCGGCCAGTCGCCTGAGCGCTTCAACCTGGGCGTAAACGGACGCACGCGCACATTGCTTGACGGCTCGGTGGTGCAGTGTGACCCCTACTGCCCGGCCGAAATCTCTGACGTGACCGAGATCACCTCGGCCGCTTACGCCCGGATCGACTACGGGCACGACTTCGATGGCGGCTGGGCCTTGGCCGGCAACATCGGCCTGCGTTATGTCAGGACCAAGGTCAGCAACAACTCGTTGCTTGCCTTCCCCAATCCGGGCTTCTTCGACAATCCGGAAAATCCTGCTGCCAATGGCGACGGCATTGTCCAGGTTGCGGAAATCAACGCCTTGTGCGCCACCCCGGTGCCGCCGGGGCAGCAGCGGCTCTATTGCAACCTGACCGGTGCAAGGCAGGCGCAATTTGCTGCACTGCACACCGGTGAACTCATTCCGGACAACCGGGACATCACGTTCGACCACTGGCTGCCTTCGTTCAATATCCGCCTCGACAGCGGGACGGGCGTGGTCATCCGCGGCGCTGTGTCGAAGGGTATTTCCCGGCCTGACCTGAACCTGTTCAACGCCGGCGGCGTGCTGGGCTTCAGCGGACGGGTCGACAATGGTCCGCTGCTGTCGATTTCGACCGGAAACCGCGGGCTGCGGCCGATCGAATCGTGGAACTATGATCTGAGCGCCGAATGGTACTTCGACGATGTGGGCTCGATAACGGCCGCCTTCTTCCTGAAGGACATCGACGGGATCATCCAGAACGGCACAGGTCTGGTGAATTACGAATCCCCCAGCGGCATTTCCGAAGACGTGATCATCTCCGGTCCGGCGAACGATCTGTCAGGTGTGCTCAAGGGCGTCGAACTGGCCTACCAGCAGACCTTCGATTTCCTGCCCGGCTTGCTGGGCGGACTGGGTGCGCAGCTCTCCTACACCTATGTCGACGCGTCGGACTTCGTCACGCCGAACATTTCGGGTATCGGTTCACCGTCGGTCAATTCCTCTGGTGGTCCTCTCAACGGCGGACCGTTCGTCGGGGAAACGCCGAACTCGGGCACGTCCAAGCATACGGTGAACGCGGTGGCGTTCTACGAGCGGGGGCCGATCTCGATCCGCGCAGCCTATAACTGGCGCAGCGCCTTCCTCGTTACACCGAGGGACGACCTGTTCCCGTTCTCGCCGACCTATCAGGAAGCCGGCGGCCAGCTCGATGCCTCGATCTTCTTCACTGTGAACGACCATCTGAAACTCGGCGTCCAGGGCGTGAACCTGCTCGACGAAGTTACGAAGCTGTCGACACTGGTCGATTATGACGGGACAAGGGTGCTCAGCGCGGCGTTCCGCAACGACCGCCGGTACACGTTCCTGGCCCGGTTCAACTTCTAGCCGGGGTCGCTCGGCACCGACCGAAACCAGGCGGGCCCTTGCCGAGCGCGAGGGCCCGCCTTTTTGTTGGAAGTCCCCCGCAGCTTTCCCCTACGGCGCAAACTCTGGAGCCTGACCGATGATGACGTACCGCCGCGCCGCCCTGATCGCCCTTGCCGCATCGCTGGCCGCTTGCCAGACCGCGCCCGAACGCGAGCACAAGATCATTTCCACGGTCGAGCGGCCCGAGCCCGGCACTGCCCGGACGCCCGGCAATGAAAGCGGCTGGCAGATGGTCTGGGCCGACGAATTCGACGGTGATGAAATCGACATCGGCAAGTGGCAGTTCGACGTCGATTGCTGGGGCGGCGGCAACAACGAGCGCCAGTGCTACACCGACAGCTCGCGCAATGCCCGGATCGAGGACGGGATCCTGCGCATCATCGCCCGCAAGGAAAGCCACACCGGCCCCGCCTACCCGCCCCACGTAAGGGCCAGTCAGGCCGATCCCGATGCCTTGGCGACCAAGCCTTTCACCTCGGCCCGGCTGGTCACCCGCGGGAAAGCGGCCTGGCAGTATGGCCGGATCGAGATCCGGGCCCGGCTGCCGCAAGGCCAGGGCACCTGGCCGGCAATCTGGATGTTGCCGGAAGACAATGCTTACGGCACCTGGGCGGCATCGGGCGAGATCGACATCCTCGAGGCGGTCAACCTGGGCGTACCCTGCGCAAAGTGCCCCGGCGGGGTAGAGAACACGATCCTGGGCACGCTCCACTTTGGCGGACTGTGGCCGGACAATGCGCTCAACAGCAGCGAAATGCACGCGCCGGAAGTGCTGGAGGGTTTTCACACCTATGGCATCATCTGGGCGCCGGGGGTGATCGAGTGGACCCTCAACGGCCAGGTCTTCGCCCGCAAGGAGGCTGGCAGCTGGTGGAGCGTCAATTCCGCCGATCCGCTGGCACCGTTCGACAAGCCCTTCCACCTGATCCTCAACCTGGCCGTCGGCGGCGGCCTGCCGGAAGAACGCGGCCTCGGCGGGGTTGACGAAACCGGGTATCCCAAGTCACTGGACGTTGACTGGGTCCGGGTCTGGCAATGCCGCCCCGAAGGCGCCAGCGATGCGGGCTGCACAGGGAAACGCTAAGTCATGGCGAGACGCCGCCAGGCCGTCACGATCAAGCATGTTGCTGCCGATGCAGAGGTTTCCCTGCAGACGGTCAGCCGCGTCATCAACAACGAGCCCAATGTCCGCCCGGAAATGAAGGCGCGGGTCCAGGCGTCGATCGACAAGCTTGGGTATATCCCGTCAATTGCCGCGCAGCGGATGAGCGGGTCCCGCTCGTACCTGATCCTCGCGCTCAATGACCGCGAACGGACCATTGCCGACTGGCAGGCCAGGCAGGGGTCGGACTGGGTCGATCAGATGCTGCTCGGCGGAATGCTGAAGTGTGCCGAATACGGCTATCGCATGATTATCGAGCTGGTCGACACACACAACGACCATGTTGCCCGCGAACTCAACGCGGCACTGGTCGCGCTTCAGCCGGATGGCGTGATCCTGACACCGCCGCACTCGGACAACCCGCTGATCACCGGCCTGCTCGAGGAACGCCGCATCCCGTTCGCGCGGATCGGATCGCTCGGCAATGGCGGGGGCATTCCGCTGGTCATGGGCGACGAGCAGGCGGCCGAGCGCGCCACCCGCCACCTGCTCCGGCTGGGCCATACCCGGATCGGTTTCATTACCGGGTCGAAGGAATATGCCCTCAGCAGCTGGCGCGAGAACGGCTGGCGCGCCGTGATGGACGAGGCGGGCCTTGCCACCGAAGGCCTCTGCGTGACGGGGGACTTCAGCTATGGCTCGGGCACGGCCGCAGCGGAGCAACTCCTCTCCCTCGCCCACCCGGCCACCGCCATCATTGCCAGCAACGATCAGATGGCGATTGCCGTGCTGGACCATGCCCGTGCCCGCGGGCTCGACGTGCCACGTGACCTGTCACTGGTCAGCTTTGACAACACGCCGGTCACGATGTTCAGCCAGCCGCCACTGACCGCCATAGACCAGCCCATCGCCGCCACCGTGGCCCGCGCCGCCGAACTGCTGATCGCGGCCAAGAAGGGCGGTAAACTGCCCGCCGGGGTGACCGTGATCGAGGCCAGCCTGATCGAGCGCGGCTCCACCGCGCCGCCGGCACCTGCATGAACGGAACCGGCGTGGCAGACGCGCCCCTGCTGCGACAGGATACGCGCTTCCTGCTGCTCTATGCGCTGGCACTGGCTGGCGGTGCGGTCGCCTATGTCCCTTTCCTCACAATCCTGCTGCCGATGCAACTGGCGGGGATGACCGGGGCGGACAAGGTCGAGTGGCTCGCCTATGCCACCTTCGCTGGGGCGGTCACCGCCAGCCTGGCCAATATCGGCTTCGGCTGGCTGAGCGACCTGACCCGCAGCCGGGTGCCGTGGATTGTCATCGGCCTCGTTTCGTCCTCGCTGGTGCTGGTGGCATTCGGCCAGATCGACGAACCCGGCACACTGATTGCGCTGCTGGTCGTGTGGCAGTGCACCCTCAACATGATGCTCGCGCCGCTGATGGCATGGGCCGGGGATTGCGTGCCGGACCACCAGAAGGGCTTGCTGGGCGGACTGATGGCGATCTCGCCTGCTGCCGGGGCGCTGGCGACAACCCTCATTACCCTGCCGGGACTGGCATCACCACAGGAACGGCTGTGGCTGGTCGCCCTGCTGGTCGCAGGATGCATCGGGCCTGCGCTGCTGTTTGGCGCCCCGCGCCGGTTTCCGGAACTCACCGCCAGCCGCCCGGGCGCGGATGAAGCAGCAGTTGGCACGCCCCTGCCTGCCAACCCGGCCCTGATCCGGATGTGGCTGGCCCGTCTGCTGATCCAGGTCTCCGAAGCGGCGCTGTTTGCCTTTCTCTACTTCTGGTTCCGCTCGGTTGACACGGCCATGGATGATGCCCGGATCGCGCAAGTGTTCGGGGCTGTTCTGGTCTGCTCGATCCCGGTCTCGATTGCGGCGGGGCGCTGGTCCGACCGGATGGGGCGGCCCTTCCTGCCGCTGCCCATCGCATCGGGAATAGCCGCACTGGGCCTGTTGCTGATGGCCTGGTCATCAACCTTGCCCGGCGCCATTGCGGGCTATGCGGTGTTCGGCCTGGCGGCGACCGTGTTCCTCTCGCTCCATTCGGCCCAGACCCTGCGCGTGCTCCCCAGCCCGGAAAAGCGCGGGCGGCACCTGGGGTTCTTCAACCTGACCAACACCACACCCTCGCTGGTGATGCCGTGGATGGTGGTCACGATCGAGCCACTGTTCGGCTTCTCCGGCCTGTTCGTGGTGCTGGCCTTTTGCGCCATGGCCGCGGCCGCCTTGCTGGCGACGATTCGCGCCCGGACATAGAGGCTTGCAATCGCTTTGAACCCGTGCGAGGACTCCTATTGGGAACGTTCACAGAGGGTGCGTACTGAGGATGCGGTTCTGGATGATATCACTGGCGAGCCTCGCGCTCGCCACGGGTTGCAGCTCGTATGGGCAGGATGTGGCGTCAACCGGCGCAGCGGCAGCGGCGACCCAGCCCGCGCAGGACATCGACGCCCTCGTTGCGCGGATGAGCCTGGAGCGCAAGGTCGCCCAGCTGATCCAGCCGCAGATCAATTCCTTCAGCGCCGCCGACATGGAGCGGTACCGTTTCGGCAGCTATCTCAATGGCGGCAATGGCGGCCCCTATGGCGACGAGTTCGCGCCGCCGGGCGAATGGCTGCGCCTCGCTGACCAGATGTTCCTCGCCTCGGTCAAGCCGCTCCCCGATGGCGAGCCGGTGATCCCGACCATGTGGGGGACAGACGCGGTCCACGGCCACACCAACGTGATCGGGGCGACCATCTTCCCGCACAACATCGGCCTTGGCGCCACCCGCGATGCAGACCTCGTCCGCCGGATCGGCGCGGCGACCGCCGTCGAGATCGAAGCCACCGGCATTGACTGGAACTTCTCCCCCACCGTGGCGGTGGCGCGCGATGACCGCTGGGGCCGGACCTATGAAAGCTATTCCGA
This sequence comes from Erythrobacter sp. 34-65-8, assembly GCA_002278985.1. Classification (GTDB taxonomy): domain Bacteria; phylum Pseudomonadota; class Alphaproteobacteria; order Sphingomonadales; family Sphingomonadaceae; genus 34-65-8. The sequence goes on along the minus strand of NCJP01000006.1, from coordinate 5,373 downwards.
AGACCCTGTGCTCGTCGCCGAACTGGGCGCGGCGCTGGTCGAAGGCCTTCAAGGCCGCAAGGGCGATGCCGACCACCTCGGCGATGGGCGGGTCATCGCCACCGCCAAGCACTTCTTCGGTGATGGTGGCACGGCGCTGGGGATCGACACCGGTGACGTCAACGGCGACATCGAGGATCTGAAGCGGATCCACGCTGTGCCCTACCCCGCTGCCATCGCGGCCGGGGCGCAGGTAATTATGGCCAGCTTCAACTCGATCAACGGCGAGAAGATGCACGGCAACGAGGCGCTGTTGAGCGGCTACCTGCGCGGCGAACTCGGCTTCGACGGGGTTGTGGTTGGTGACTGGAACGGCCACGGCCAGGTCCGCGGCTGCACTGTGAGCGACTGCCCGCAATCGCTCAAAGCCGGGCTCGACATCTATATGGTGCCCGATGACTGGAAGGCGCTGATCGACACGACGGTGGCGCAGGTTCGCGATGGCACCATCCCGATGGCCACGCTCGACCAGGCCGTCGCCCGGGTGCTGCGGCTGAAGCAGCGCGCCGGGCTGCTCGACCCGGCCGTCCGCAAGCCGTCCGAACGGGGTGTGGGCGGCAAGCTGGACCTGATCGGTTCGCCCGAGCACCGCGCCCTGGCGCGCGAGGCAGTGGCGAAATCGCAGGTAATCCTGAAGAACAGCGGTGTCCTGCCGCTCAAGCCCGGCGCGAAGCTGCTGGTCGCAGGCACCGGTGCCGATGCCATCTGGCAGGCTGCCGGCGGCTGGACCCTGACCTGGCAGGGCGGGCGCGAGCTGACCAACGACCAGTTCCCCGGCGCGACCTCGATCTGGGCCGGGATCCGCGATGCGGCGAAGGCCAGCGGCGGCCAGGCCGTGCTGTCGCCCGACGGCAGCTTCACCGAAAAGCCCGATGCTGCGATCGTGGTGTTCGGCGAGGATTCCTACGCCGAATTCTACGGCGACCGGAAAAACGCCGTGTTCACCGATGCCGAAGGCCTTGGCCTGCTGCGCACGCTGAAAGCGAAAGGCGTGCCAACGGTTGCGGTGTTCCTGTCCGGCCGCCCGATGTGGATGAACCGCGAGCTCAACGCAGCCGATGCGTTCGTCGCCAGCTGGCTGCCCGGCGGCGAAGGCGCGGGCGTAGCCGACGTGCTGTTCGGCCAGCGCGAGGCGAGCGGGCGATTGTCGTTCAGCTGGCCTGCGGCGTGCAACGGCCATCCGGTCAACGGGCCGCAAGGCGCGCTGTTCACCCTTGGTCACGGCCTTGCCACCGGACAGGTCGGCGGCACCGGCAAGCTTGACGAAAGCTGCGACCTGCTCAACGAGGCTCCGGCCAATGACTGGTTCGCCAGCGGCCGCCTCTCGACCGGGATCACCGCCACCGCCGGCGGGACTGCCTTGCCCGGCCTGCGTGGTGAGGCGAACGGGATCATGGCCAGGGGCCTTGACCGCACGCGGCAGGAAGATGCCCGCGCGATCACCTTTGCTCCGGGTTCCTCGCTAACCCTGACCGGGGACGGCAAGGCCAGGGGCGCATTCGTGGTGCAGTACAACCTCGCCGCTAGCCCGGCCGCGCCGGTAACCGTGAAGGTGGGCGACACGGTGCTCGACGTCACCGCCAATTTCGCCGTCAGCGGCGGCAAGGGCTGGCGCGAAATGGTGCTGACCGCGAGCTGCATTTCCGAGGACGCGAACAGCCTGACCCTGACATCCGAGGGGCCGATCGTGCTGAGCGTGTCGCAGATTGCCCGCACGCAATTGCCCGCCGGGACGGACTGCTCGTTCTGACGTCCTGCATTCGAATACACATGGACGACGCGCAAGGGTGCGCTAGTCTTATAAACCCGCCGGAAGAGCGGAAACTGGGAGGTTGAAGGACTATGGCACTGGCACCCGAACTTGCGACCAGTACGGACCCTAACCCGCTGGAAAGCGACGCCCCACAGGTTGACGCCCCCGGCCTCAACTACTTCGTCTTCGCGCTGTTCTTCATCTTCGGCGGGATCACCAGCCTCAACGACGTGATCATCCCCAAGCTGAAAGAGCTGTTCACCCTCAGCTATTTCGAGGCGAGCCTGGTCCAGTTCTGGTTCTTCATCGCCTATGCCGTGGTTGGCATCCCCGGCGCGCGGCTGGTCAAGAAGCTGGGCTACATGCGCGGAGCGGTGGCAGGGCTGGTGACCATGCTGGTCGGCTGCCTGCTGTTCATCCCGGCCAGCCAGACGGCCGTGTTCGGCATGTTCCTGTTCGCCTACTTCATCCTCGCCACCGGGGTGGTGCTGGTGCAGATCGTCGCCAACCCGCTGATCAGCCTGCTGGGGCCTGCGCGCACGACCCACAGCCGACTGACCTTTGCCCAGGCGTTCAACTCGCTCGGGACAACGATCTTTCCCTTCTTCGGTTCGATCCTGATCCTCGGCAGCCTCGCCACGGTGACAGCGGCGGAGCTGTCCGGCGCGGAACTCGCTGCCTACCGCACTGCGGAGAGCCAGGCGATCGTCAACGGTTACCTGGGCCTCGCCGCCGCGCTGGCGGTTGTTGCCGGAGTGGTCTGGCTGTTCCGCAACCGGCTGAAAGGCGAAAAGCATGAGCACACCAGCCTCGCCGAGGGTCTGGCCCTGCTCAAGCGCCCGCGCTTCGGGTATGGCGCGGCCTGCATCTTCCTTTACGTCGGCGCCGAAGTCGCCATCGGCAGCTTTATCGTCAATTACCTGATGCAGGCCGAAGTCCTGAACCTGCCCGAACAGTCGGCAGGCAAACTCATCTCGCTCTACTGGGGCGGCGCACTGGTGGGCCGGTTCATCGGGTCCGGCCTGCTCCGTATGGTCAGCCCCGGCCTGCTGCTGGCGACCGTGGCGGCGGGCGCGATCACTCTGATCGCCATCTCAGCCAATTCGACCGGCGTAGTGGCAGGGTATTCGTTGCTCGCGGTCGGCCTGATGAACGCGATCATGTTCCCGACCATCTTCAGCCTCGCCTGCGAGAAGCTTGGTCCGCGTGCAGCGGACGGGTCGGGCATCATCAACGTGGCGATTGCAGGGGGAGCGGTGGTGCCGGTGCTCTATGGGGCGCTGGCCGACCAGACCAGCCTCGCCTTTGCCCTGGTGCTGCCCGCCCTGTGCTACGCCGTGATCGCAGGATTTGGCATTTTCGCCCGGCGCCCGGCCTGAACCGGCCTCGCCCTGACCTGAATATGTATGCGCCCCACTGGCGCGCGGGCACGGGCCTCTCTAGGTAGGACGCACTCTTGGAGAGGCCCGTGTCATGAGCTTTACCGCTGACCGCCTGCTGCTGTTCGGGGCCACCGGCGACCTGGCCCAGCGGATGCTGCTGCCCAGCCTTGCTGCGCTGCATGCCGACGGGCTGCTCGGCCCAGACCTGCGTATCATCGGCACCGCCCGGACCGAGATGACCGATGGCGAGTTCCGCCAGTTCGCCCGCGCCGCGCTGGAGAAGTTCCTGCCCGCCGACCGGCGCGGCGGCATGGCTGATTTCCTTAACCGGCTGACCTATCAGGCGCTTGATGCGACACAACTGGCTGGGTACGCCGACCTTGCCGCGAAGGTCGGCGAGCCGAAGCAGGGCCTGGCCATCTTCCTGTCCACCGCACCAAGCCTGTTCGAGCCGACCATCAAGGGCCTGAAGAGCGCCGGGTTGACCGGCGAACTGGTCCGCATGTGCCTCGAAAAGCCGCTCGGCACCGATCTCGGCTCCAGCCGCGAGATCAACGACGCGGTCGCCGGGGCTTTCCCCGAGCACCGCATCTTCCGGATCGATCACTATCTCGGCAAGGAAACGGTCCAGAACCTGCTGGCGCTGCGCTTCGCCAACCTGATGTTCGAACCGTTGTGGAACGCCGCCCATATCGACCATGTCCAGATCACCGTCGCCGAAACGGTCGGGCTGGAAGGCCGGGTGGCGTTCTACGACGATGCCGGGGCGCTGCGCGACATGGTGCAGAACCATATGCTCCAGCTGCTGGCGCTGGTGGCGATGGAGCCGCCGGGCCATTTTGACGCCACTGCGGTGCGCGACGAGAAGGTCAAAGTGCTGCGATCCTTGCGCAAGGTCGATGCCGCCCAGACCGTCACCGGCCAGTACCGCGCCGGTGCGATCCAGGGGCAGGCGGTGCCCGGTTATGACGAGGAGCTGGGCAGGGAATCGGGCACCGAAACCTTCGTCGCGATCAAGGCCCACGTCGATAACTGGCGCTGGAAAGGCGTGCCGTTCTACCTGCGCACCGGCAAACGCCTGCCCAAACGTGTCACCGAAATCGTCATCCAGTTCCGCTGCGTGCCGCATTCGATCTTTGCCGGGAAAGGCGCGACCATGCAGCCCAACCGGCTGGTGATCGGGATTCAGCCGGAAGAAAACATCACCCTATCGCTGATGGCGAAGGTGCCGGGGCTGGACCGCGAGGGCATCCGCCTGCGGCAGGTCCCGCTCAACATCGCCATGGCTGACGCCTTCAGCGGGGCAGTGCGGCGGATCGCCTACGAACGGCTGCTGCTCGACCTGGTCGAAGGCGACCAGACCCTGTTCGTCCGCCGCGACGAAGTGGAAGCCCAGTGGGAGTGGATCGACGCAATCCGCAGCCAGTGGCAGAGCGAAGGGCAGGAGCCGAGGACCTACACCGCCGGCAGCTGGGGCCCGAGTTCAGCGATTGCACTGGCGGAGCGTGACGGGGTGACCTGGCATGAGTAAGCCGCTCCACGACACACTGCACCGGGTAACGCAGCGGGTGATCGAAAACTCCCGCGCCAGCCGCCAGGCCTATCTCGATCTGGTGACCCGCGAGGCGGACAACCAGGGGGACCGCAACGCGGTGTCCTGCTCCAATCTCGCCCATGCCTATGCCGGGGCGCTGGAGGACCAGGCAGCGCTGGTCGCAGCCAAAGGCCCCAACATCGGGATCGTCACCAGCTACAACGACATGCTGAGCGCGCACCAGCCCTATGGCCGGTACCCGGATCGGCTGAAGATTTATGCCCGCGAAGTCGGCGCGACCGCGCAAGTCGCGGGCGGAACCCCGGCCATGTGCGACGGGGTGACCCAGGGCGAGACCGGCATGGAGCTGTCGCTGTTCAGCCGCGACGTGATCGCCCTCTCGACCGCCGTGGCGCTGAGCCATGCCATGTATAACGGGGCGCTGATGCTGGGCATCTGCGACAAGATCGTACCCGGCCTGCTGATCGGCGCCCTGCGGTTCGGCCACCTGCCGGTGATCTTCGTGCCCGGCGGGCCGATGCCGACCGGGGTGGCAAACAAGGAAAAGCAGCGAATCCGCCAGCTCTATGCCGAAGGCAAGGTCGGCCGCGCCGAATTGCTGGCGAGCGAGATGGGCAGCTACCATTCGCCCGGCACCTGCACGT
>NCJP01000403.1 GCA_002278985.1 Erythrobacter sp. 34-65-8 | reverse complement strand
GTCGGCTCGATCCACAGCGCCAGTGCGGTAAGCAGCTTCACATCGCCTCCACCCATTGCACGCAGAGCGAAAAGTCCGGCCAGGACAATGAAGGCGGCCAGCGCAATTCCCAGCTGGATTGCGACATCGGGCCACAAGGAGAGGCCGCTGGCCCACCACCATAGCGGTGCGGCACAGACGATTGCCCCGTTCAGCCAATTGTCAATCTGACGCCGCCGGATGTCGGTAAAAGCCGCCACCAGCAGTCCGATTGCCAATGCACCTAGCAGTCCGTATTGGAAATAATCGCCTTGCATTCGAACCCCCAACTGTCCTTGAGGGTCCGGTGCTACAGTGCATGGCTTACTAAAAAGTAACCAAATGCAGGAGGATGGAATTAGTCACGCACATACAGGCGCGGTGAACCCCGGTGGTTTTGATCGCCGTGCCATTCCCGCCGCAGCGATTGAAAGCCGCTGGATTGCAGGTGATGGCCATGCCCTTCGCCGGATCGACTGGCCGCAAGAGGCACAGGGCGCGCGGGGTTCGATCCTGTTCTTGCCGGGCCGGGGCGATGCTTACGAGAAATATCTGGAAACGCTCGCGCATTGGCACGAGGCTGGCTGGCATGTCACGGCTGCGGACTGGCGCGGTCAGGCCGGGTCCGGGCGTCTGGGTGCAGATGCGGTAACTGGGCACGTCAGCGATTTCGGCGTCTGGGTCGATGATCTCGCAGCCTTTTGGGCCGAATGGAAACAGGCGACACCCGGCCCCCATGTCCTGATGGGCCATTCGATGGGCGGTCATCTGGTGCTGCGCGCCGTGGCGGAAAAGCGGGTTGAGCCCGTCGCGGTAGCGCTATCGGCGCCGATGCTGGGTTTCTACGGTAACTTACTGCCGATTGGCATCATGCACGCTGCTTCACGGATGATCGGCAGGCTGCGGGGCGTTACAACCCCTGCCTGGAAATGGAGCGAGAAACCGGGAGAAATGCCGATCGGGCGAATCAATCTGCTGACTCATGACAAGGATCGGTATGAAGATGAGCTGTTCTGGCGCGAGAAGCGG
>NCJP01000402.1 GCA_002278985.1 Erythrobacter sp. 34-65-8 | reverse complement strand
CCGCCGCATCACGCACGCGCGGGATTGGCAACCGGTTCCGCTCCAGCGGTAACCGCAAGACGGAGAAAATCTCATGATCCGCGCGACCGCTCTCGGTTTCGCCGTCGCACCTGTCCTGCTCGGCCTGTTGGCCGTGCCTGCCGATGCAAACGATCCGCGCCTTGTCGAACGCCTGTATGATCCCGCCCAGGTCATCCGGATCGAAGGACGCACCAAGGTGCAGGCGACAATCGCTTTTGGTGAGGACGAACGGATAGAAAATGTCGCGATCGGCGATAGCGGTGCATGGCAGGTGACGCCCAACAAACGGGCCAATGTGTTGTTCGTAAAGCCGCTCAGCCCGACCGCCGCGACCAACATGACGGTCATTACGAACAAGCACACTTATCTGTTCGATCTCGTCGCCACCCCCCGCTCTCGGCCCCTTTATGTCCTGCGCTTTACTTATCCGGAGGAGCCTGAGGCGCAGGAGACGCAGGAAACGCAACTGGCAGAAGTGCCGAATGACGTTGAAATCGCGGCAGCCACCGATCCCTATGCCGTGGTTGATCCCGCCGCGCTCAATTTTGCCTGGGTGGGCGAGGGGGATCCGGCTCTCCTGCCTGCGCGCACATTCGATGATGGCACGGCCACTTTCCTGGCCTGGCCTTCAAATGCGCCAATGCCTGCCATTTTGGTCAAGGACGAACAGGGCACCGAAGGACCGGTCAATTTCTCGGTCCGCGGGGATACTGTCGTGATTGACGGTGTGCCGCGCGAAATCGTTCTGCGTTCCGGCCAGGATACGGCGCTGCTCACCAATACAGGGCCAGAACGCCCTGATGCCGGCGACCGGCAGTCGGCGTTTGCACGATCCGGATTGTCGAACAGAGCGGAGGAACAATAATGCGTCTCGCTACCAAATTGCCCACGCGCAAGGATGCTGCGAATGATGCAGATCCGCGGGAGAACGAATCCGCAGAGATCATCGACCTTGCCAGCCGCAATTCCTACCCTGCCGTCACGCAGCGCAAAGGCAAGTCCGATGCGATGGGCCTTGCGGCGGGC
>NCJP01000401.1 GCA_002278985.1 Erythrobacter sp. 34-65-8 | reverse complement strand
GATTGTCGATCTTGTTTCGACCGGCACGACCCTGCGGCAGAACGGACTGGTGGAAACGTCAAAGATCATGGATATTTCGGCCCGCCTGATCGTCAATCGTGCTGCGCTGAAGAAGGATGCGCGGGTTGCTGCTCTGGTTGAAGCCTTCCGCGCCAATGCGCAGGCGGATGCCGCCTGATGCGCAAGCTTCTGATCACTGACCCCGGCTTTCACAAGGCCTTTGACGCAATCGTCCGGGATCGCCGGGATGGCGACAGCAATGTCGCAGACCGGGTACGCACCATTTTGTCCGAAGTGCGGCGCGATGGCGATGCAGTGCTGGTCAGGATGACCCGCCAATTTGACGATTACGCGCTGGATACGGACGAAGCCTGGACAGTCACATCCGATCAATGCGCGCGCGCGTTCGATCAACTTAATGATAGCCTGCGCGATGCCCTGACGCTCGCAGCAGACCGCATTCGGGCCTATCACGAAGCTCAATTGCCCGTTGACCGCGATTATACAGATGATGCCGGGGTCAGGCTTGGTGCACGATGGCAGCCGGTCGAGGCGGCCGGGCTGTATGTGCCGGGCGGGCGTGCAGCCTATCCGTCATCTCTGCTCATGAACGCCATCCCGGCCAAGGTTGCAGGGGTTGACCGGCTGACTGTCGTCACCCCCACCCCCAAAGGCGTGATCAACCCCCTGGTTCTGGCCGCAGCGCATGTTGCCGGGGTAGACGAGATCTGGCGCGTGGGCGGCGCTCATGCGGTGGCGGCCCTCGCTTACGGAACACAGCGAATCAAGCGCGTCGATGTCATTACAGGCCCTGGCAACGCCTATGTCGCAGAAGCCAAGCGGCAGCTTTATGGCGTTGTCGGGATCGACATGGTGGCAGGGCCGAGCGAAATTCTGGTAATAGCCGACAAGGCCAACGATCCGGACTGGATCGCAGCCGACCTGCTCAGCCAGGCCGAGCATGATCCCAATGCCCAGTCGATCCTTATTACCGATGACGAATCCTTTGCCATGCAGGTAGAGGATCGGGTCGATGTGCAGTCGGCGATGCT
>NCJP01000400.1 GCA_002278985.1 Erythrobacter sp. 34-65-8 | reverse complement strand
CGGCCTGGAAGGGCTGCTGGCGCGTGAACTCAAATGGTACAGAGCACCCGATATGGGTGACGAGGAACGGGAAGCTTTGCGCAAGGACTGGTCCGACCCGGAAACTGCGATCGCCATGCTCAACTGGTATCGCGCCAGCCCCATGGCGGTCCCTCCTATGGACGCCCCTTACGAACTGCCCGCCGCTTATGCACCGCCAGCCTTGCCCAAGCTGTCGATCCCCACTCTGGTCATCTGGGCGATGGACGATATGGCGCTGCCTCCCGCCAATCTGGATGGGCTGGAGGATGTGGTGGACGACCTGACAGTGGTTAAAATCCCCGATTGCGGACATTTCGTCCCCTGGGAACGACCGGATGCGGTCAATGCGGCGATCGATCAATTCCTTTCCCGGACGTCAGGCTGATCCCGGAAGTCAGCTCAGCCATTGCGCCCATGCGCCATGGGGATGCGCAAAGCCGAGCAGCACCGACTCTTCGCCGCCAGGCCAGAAGCGCAGATGCAATTCATGGCGGAAGGTCTGGCGATTGGTTTCAAGCGAAACCCAGGCGAGTGGCCTGTCCCGGGTCGCCAATTTCCCGGCTTCTTCCATTGCCGAGGTGATGTCGCGCTGGGTATCGTCGGGCAGATATTGCCACACGATCGAATGGACCAGTACCCTCGCCTCACCCGGCGCCGGCTCTTTGCTCAGCATGTCTGCAACAAATTCGCCTGCGTCCTGTTTCACGACATCTGGCAGCCGCTCGGCCGCCAGTTGCACCGCTGCCTCGATCCGGGCCATGCGGGCGGTTGCTTCCGGCCAGACATAGGATTTCAGCCGCAGGGCAGCATCGGGATCGCCAAGATTGATCGGGGCCTGGTCGCATCCGCAGATCGATACAATCTCCACAGGACTGTCGGGTGGCGGCGGGCCTCGCCACTCAGGCTCGATCCGCATCGGCGAGGCTGGCGGACCGACACGGACACCGCCCAGATTGAAGCGGTAACGATCCATCATGGTGTTGATGCCCGCGCTGGCGCCCAGTTCATGGACGCGAAATTTCGGCCAATTTCGGCCCGATTCTCTCGGACAGCCAAAGCAGAGCCGCCATGAAAGCCCATGACCGCCCTGCCTCGTTGGTTTGCGGCGGTCCGTCCAGCCAGGGAAGCAGCACAGTGTCATAAGTTCGGACCAGATCGGTCACCAGCGCGTCGACTGTATCCTGATCAGTCACCAGCCCCGCATAGACCGGCTCCAGCCGCCGGTCGGTGCCTGTCAGAAGCAGGTTGTGCAGCCCACCGGCAATTCGCAGCGGCATGGCATCAGCCAGGCTCAGCCCCTGCCAGTTTGCCATTCTCCGGCCGGTTGCCGTTTCCGTTTCGAGGACCGGAAGCAAGCCGCGAATGATGCGGGCGGTATTGAGCGCCCCTGCCTCTTCGGCATGCGTGGCCTGCCAGGCGATCGCCTCTGCCACATCGACGATATCCATCACGCCCGATTTTGTCGTGTCTGATGCTGCCATCCATTGCCCTTTCCACCGTCCGCGCCTATCTGCCGCCCCGTAATGAGCGCGACAATCACATCCCCGCTGACCTTTGCTGTCCCCAAAGGCCGCATCCTTGACGAGGCGCTGCCCGTCATGGCGCG
>NCJP01000399.1 GCA_002278985.1 Erythrobacter sp. 34-65-8 | reverse complement strand
CCGAAGACCAGCAGCGCATAGGGGGCCGGCGGCGGGCCGAGTTCCTGCTCTGCGAGTTCTGCCGCACGGCGATGGGCGGCTTCCCCAAGGGCAGAGGTGAAACGCATGGCATGGCTTGCCAGCACGCCCGAGCCGACCATCGCTGCAAAACCTTCCGCGATCTGCTTTGTTGCGTCGATCAGCGTTTCCACATCGGCAGCCTTGGCAATAGCCATGCCGGTGTCGATCGCGTTATTGCCGAGGAAGGACAGTATATCGGTCGCGCTCAATATCCCGGCCAGCTTGCCCGACGCATCCAGCAGCGGGATATGCCGGAAGCCACCCGATGCCATCATCGCCATTGCTTCGGCAACACTGGCGTGAGTGGACAAGGTCTGCGGCTGTGCAGTCATGACATCTGCAATCGGAGTATCGAATGCAATTTCGCGCGCGGCGACCCGCTTGCGCAAATCCTTGTCGGTGAAAATGCCGACCAGCCTTTCATGAGTGCAGATCGCCAATGTGCTGACATCGCGATCCGCCATGAGCCGAACCGCATCGCGAATGGTCACATCGGGCGCACAGGCCACAGGCGTTCTCTCGCGCACCAGCCGGTCCAGAGACGTCCGATCAAGATTGAGCGAACGCCCCTTGCTCTGTCGTTTCAGGGCATGGCGGATACGCGCCGATTCATCTTCGGCAAAATATTCCCGGAAACGCTTCGATTCCTGGCGCAAGGCAAAGAATTCCTCCGCCGGGATCGCGTAAAGCAGGCTGTCTTCGAACGCGGCAGCCTGGTTATACACCTCGCCGCCACGCAGGAGCGAAGGATAGGCAAAGCAGGACCCGGTCGAAAGGCGCGCAGTCAAGTCTTCTCCCGCCAGCCGCAATTCAACCGATCCCGACCGCACGATATAAAGCCGGTCATTATGCGTCCCGCTTTCCAGCACAACTTCGCCCCGTGGGACATAAGACACGGTGACCGCGCGGGCCAGTTTCGCGATGCGGCCCTGCCCCAGCGCGTCAAATGGCGGGGTGTCTCCGAAAAAACGCGCAATGTCGGCTAGTTCACTTGCC
>NCJP01000398.1 GCA_002278985.1 Erythrobacter sp. 34-65-8 | reverse complement strand
CTGGCGCTGGTCGGCAAGGATGAGCGGATTGTTGCCGCCTACCGCGAGGCGGTAACCGAGGCGCTCAAATGGGCCGAGAAAAATGCCGCGGAAACGCGCCTTGTCGAACGCGGCAAGGTCAGGACCGTGGCGACCGGCAATCTCGCAATCGGCCTCTTCCAGCACGATACCAACCGCAATCAGGAGCCCAACCTGCACTTCCACGCGGTCATTGCCAATGTGACCGAAGGCGCAGACGGCAAGTGGCGCACGCTCAAGAACGACAAGCTCTTTGCGCTCGGCACCTTGCTCAACTCGATGGCCATGGCGCGCTTCCGGATCGCGGTCGAGAAGCTCGGCTACGAGACCGGACCGGTTGGCAACCACGGCAATTTCGAGGCGCGCGGGATAACGCGCGAACAGGTGATGGCTTTCTCATCGCGGCGCAAGGAAGTGCTCGAAGCGCGCCGTGGTCCGGGGCTGGAAGCAGGCAAGATTGCGGCGCTCGCCACCCGTTCGCCCAAGCAGCCGATAGAGGATCGCGCAGTCCTCGGCGAGCAATGGCAGGCGGCTGCGCAGGTTATCGGCCTCGATCTGCCGCGACTGGTCGATACTGCGAAGACGCGGGCCAGCGAGCGGGACAATGCCGATGCAAAAATACCGAATCTTGTCGAGCGGGGCCTGGCGCTGCTCAAGGACTTTGCCGAACGTATCAAGGGGAAGGAGCGTGACCCGCTGGTTCCCGACCATGTCCTCAAGCGAGGTCCTCAAGAGATTGCGGCAGCTCAGGCTGTCGCATCGGCGGTGCGCCATCTGTCGCAGCGCGAGGCGGGCTTTGCGCGTGAAGACCTGTACAAGGCAGCGCTCGATTTCGGGCTACCTACCACCATCGCGCAGGTCGAGAAGGCGGTTCGCTCGCTGGTGCGCTCTGGACAGCTGCTGCGGGGCAAGGGCGAGCACAAGGGGTGGCTGGCAAGCCGCGAAGAAGTCGAGCGCGAGGCGCGCATCATGCAGCTGACTTCCTTCCACACGAATGTGATTGGATTCCGCGGCGCGAGCATTGCAGAGGGCATTATGATC
>NCJP01000131.1 GCA_002278985.1 Erythrobacter sp. 34-65-8 | reverse complement strand
CCTCACATCGCACTCGATCCGTGCTCCCTGCTGGGAAAGATTGCGGATCATGGCCGGATGCTTCTGACCAAGCACCGCGAGGTTGACCGGCAGGTCGATCCCGATCCGCAGCTTGCGCTTGCGATAGCTTCCGATTTCGTTGACCAGCGCGGCCACGTCGATCGGCTCTTCGAACTGAAATCCGGCCTCGTTGTCCCGGTCCCACACCCGGTGCATGGTCACCCGCATGCCGGTTTCGGTTTCCAGCACGGCAGCTTCGCCCATCGGCAGCGGATGGAACATTCGCACACTGACCCCGCTGGCTGAAACGTCACGGATGACGCAGACGAATTCGCCCTCAGGCGTCGCCAGCTTTGCCGGCCGGATCAGCAATGTTACACGCGGCGCCGCGCGGAGTTCCTCGGAGCCGGGCCCCGACGCCCTTATGACAGTCTCTAGCACACCACGTTCCATCACTCTGCGATCCGCACCTGACCTGCCAGGCAAGCCGAGGTGTAGTCTGCCTACCCTTGAGCGACCGCTTGTGTGCGCAAGGGTTTAAGGTTCGCCATGGGGCAGCATCGGCATTTCTGCCTAAACGCCGGTAAACTTCAGGGTAGATGAATTGCGCCTAGTAAGACGATGACAGCCAGTCGAAAACCGAGACATGCAGCGGCCTTTCGAACTCTATCCCGATCGAGCTGGTATCCTGCCAGCGGACCCGCGCCAGCAATGGTCCGATGCCCTGGAAGCTGATCTGAACAGTCGTCCCGGTCTCGAAACAGGGCGACAGGCCCTGGACCCGTGCCCCGGTCAGGGAGATGTCAGTCACCTTCACCCCAGCGGCGAACCCGTTGCCGGCACGCAGAAACCCCGCTGCCACGAAGCGGCGGCGTTCCGTCGAGCGGACCGGCGGCAATTTTGACGGCGGCTCGCCATGATCCTCTTCCAATGTCCATTCCCTCGAAGCGTTCGTGCGACCCGCTTTCGATCAGCTTTTTCCGTCCATCACGGCCGTCCCGGGTTCCCCGGCGACAAGCTTGTTTCGAGGGCAAGAAATAGGCGAATGGCTGCTGGAAAAGGTTGATGGAAACAGTCAACAGGACGTTAAAATGCTCTCATCCGTGACCTCGCCGACCAGAGAGACGGCCCGGAAAAGCGGGCGTCTGGCGATAAACTTGTGTCAAAGCAGAATCTTAACGCACGACCGGACCGGCTTAAGACGTCAGGGCCGCCTCATTCGGTCGTCGGGTGGTGCGGGTGGCGGGACTCGAACCCGCACGATCGAGGATCAGGGGATTTTAAGTCCCCGGCGTCTACCATTCCGCCACACCCGCGCACGACCGGCCAAGCCCTATACGGGCAGTGTGGAAAGGCAAGCGGGGGAAATGCCGGTCAGTCGGCGTTTAGGCGGTCGCGGATTTCCTTGCCCGGCTTGAAATAGGGGACGCGCTTGCCGGGCACAGAGACCGGCTCGCCGGTGCGGGGGTTGCGGCCCTGCCGCGGCTCACGTGACCGGATGGAGAAAGCGCCGAAACCGCGCAGTTCCACCCGCCCGCCATCGACCAGCCGGTTGGTGATTTCCTCGAAAAAGATGTCGACCACCTTTTCCACTTCATCCGCGCGCAGGTCGGGGTTTTCCTTGGCCAGCGCCTGAACCAGCTCAGATCGGATCATTCCACTACTCCCGCCGACCGGCTGGTTGGAGGCAGGCCTGACCAGCTTGCCCGCGCGAACCGCAGTCGTTGTTCCCTGTAAAGCGCCCCGAGACGACTTTGTGCCAAAGTTGTCACGGATTGGCAATCCGCCATTGTGTCGTTTTTATCCCATGGGCTGGGCTCAGCGGCGTTCGAGCAACTCTGCCGGCTCGATCCCGAGCTGCTCCATCCGGGCGCGGATCTCCGGCCATTCGCGCTCGATGAACTGGGTGCGCTCCCGGGCGCGAAGCCGATCCGCGGCCCCCGGCACCACGTACATGCCCACCCCGCGCTGCACCTCGACCAGGCCATCCGACTGGAACTGCTGGTACGCTTTCGCCACTGTCAGCGGATTGGCCCCCTGCTGCGCAGCATAGGCGCGCACCGACGGCAACATCTGGCCTTCGGCATATTCACCGCCAATGATGGCTGCGGCAATCTGGTCGCGCAGCTTGAGATAGACCGGGCGGCTCTGCTGGGGCATCCGAAGTTCTCCGTTCACTGCGTCAGTGCCATAATACAGCGCGGCGCACAAGGCGCGCTCCGTGGAAAACAGGGCGAGCCGGGCGGTTTCGTGTGAAACTACGCTTCACACGGGTGATTGAGGCGCTAGGGTGCGCGGCTTCAGGCAAACTGATTGCCAATGACAAAGCCTTCGGGGGAAGCAGCCAAGTGACACTGGAACAGATCATCGTCACCGTCGCAGCAGCATTTCTGGTGCTGCTGCTGATCGGTGGCGCAGCCATCGTGACCTCACCCAAGCCGGAATTTGCAGGACATCCCAAGGGGCTGTTCGTGTTGTTCTTCGCCGAAATGTGGGAGCGCTTTTCCTATTACGGGATGCGGGCACTGCTGATCTTCTACCTGACCCAGCACTGGCTCTACAACGACGAGAAAGCCTCGGTCATCTACGGTGCCTACACTGCGCTGGTCTATATCGCGCCGGTCCTCGGCGGCTATCTGGCAGACAAGTACCTGGGCCAGCGCAAGGCGGTGCTGTTCGGGGCGGTGCTGCTGACCTTCGGGCACTTCTTCATGGCGTTCGAAGGCGACGGCTCGCTGGGCCAGGCCAATCCGATGATCGACGTGTTCTGGCTCGCGCTGGCCTTCATCATCGTCGGTTCTGGCTTCCTGAAAGCCAACATCTCCGTGATCGTCGGGCAGCTCTATCCGCGCACCGACATCCGGCGCGACGGTGCCTACACGATCTTCTACATGGGCATCAACGTGGGCGCGGCGGTCGGCACGATCATCGCCGGATACCTCGGCCAGACCTATGGCTGGGCCTACGGTTTCGGCGCGGCTGGTTTCGGCATGTTGCTGGGCCTCGTCGTGTTCATCGTGTTCAAGCCGCTCCTGCTCGGCAAGGGCGAGAGCAGCGTGCCGGAAAAGCTGGCCAGCCCGTTCATGGGCATCAAGTTCGAATGGTTCCTCTATCTCGTCGGCGTCGGCGCGGTGGCGGTGACCTGGTGGCTGGTGCAGAACCAGGCGATCGTCGGCAGCATCCTGGGCGTGTTCGGCGGATTGCTGGTCGCCTTCGTGATCTGGGAAGCAATCAAGATCGGCGGCCACGACCGGGACCGGATCTTCGCCGCGATCTTCCTGATCATCGGCTCGATCCTGTTCTGGGCCCTGTTCGAGCAGGCCGGTTCCAGCCTCAACCTGTTCACTGACCGCTATGTCGACCGGCAGGGCGTTTCGGCCTCGATCTTCCAGTCGATCAACCCGATCTACATCATCCTGCTCGCACCGCTCTTCGCAGGGCTGTGGACCTGGCTTGCCCGCAAGGGTCTGGAACCATCGACCCCGGCGAAGTTCGGCCTGGCGATCATCCAGCTCGGCGCAGGCTTCCTGGTGCTGGTGGCCGGTGCAAACGCGGTGGGCATGGAAGCCATGACCCCGGTGATCTTCGTGTTCCTGATCTACCTGCTGCACA
The DNA here is from genome assembly GCA_002278985.1 of Erythrobacter sp. 34-65-8. Taxonomy (GTDB): domain Bacteria; phylum Pseudomonadota; class Alphaproteobacteria; order Sphingomonadales; family Sphingomonadaceae; genus 34-65-8. The sequence goes on along the minus strand of NCJP01000131.1, from coordinate 1,479 downwards.
CCACCGGCGAGCTGTGCCTCAGCCCGGTCGGCCTCAGCGCGATGAACCGGCTTGCCCCGGCTCACATGGCATCGCTGATCATGGGCACCTGGTTCTTCGCGTCAGCAACCGGCAACTTCGCGGCCGGCCTGATTGCGGCAGCAACCGGCTCGGAAGCCGCGTCGGGCGAAGGCGCTGCCAAGGAAACCGTGCTCGCGGTTTACAGCCAGATCGGCTGGGTGGCAGTCGGCGTGGGGGTTGCGGTCATCGTGATCAGCCCTGTCATCCGAAAGATGATGCACCTCGACACCCTGCGTGATGACGATGTCGGCAATGATCTTGCCGGGCAAAGCGAGGCAGGTCTCGAAGCGCAACAGGCTGGCGTTCATCCCGCCACCCGCCCGTAAAATCCCGTCAGCCGGAGAAGCACGACCCATGCGCTATCGCACGTTCACCGCCATCGGGGGGGCGCTGGCCCTCTCTGCCTGCACCACTAACGGGACGCCGGACACAGTTGCTTCGGCATCATCGGGCCCGTCCGCCACGAAGGGCGAGGCGCCCTATGCTTCGACCTACAAACCCTATCCCGGCGCGGCGACCGCGCTGGTCGGGGCGACAGTGTTTGATGGCGCCGGACAGCGTATCGACAATGGTACGGTGCTGTTCAGCGGGGGCAAGGTGGTTGCAGTCGGCGGTGCGGACCTCGCCATCCCGGCGGGCTACACCCGGGTCGATGGGACCGGCAAATACGTCACCCCCGGCATCATCGACATTCACAGCCATCTGGGCGACTACCCGACGCCGTCGGTCGAAGCGCATTCGGATGGCAATGAGGCGACCAGCCCGGCCACGCCCGAAGTCTGGGCGGAGCATTCGGTCTGGCCGCAGGACCCGGGCTTCACCCGCGCGCTCGCCAATGGCGGGATCACCTCGCTGCAGATCCTGCCGGGCTCGGCCAACCTGTTTGGCGGGCGCACCGTCACGCTCAAGAACGTGGCCTCGCGCACCGTGCAGGGGATGAAGTTCCCCGGCGCGCCCAATGGCCTGAAGATGGCCTGCGGCGAGAATCCCAAGCGGGTCTATGGCGGGAAGGGCCGCGCCCCCTCCACCCGGATGGGTAACTTCGCGGTCAACCGCCAGACCTGGTTCGATGCCAAGGCCTATGACGGCAAGAAGCGCGATCTCGCCAAGGAAACCCTGAAGGGCGTGCTCGACGGGGAAATCCTGGTCCACAACCACTGCTACCGGGCCGACGAAATGGCGCTGGTGCTCGATATGGCCAAAGAGATGGGCTACAAGGTCACCGCCTTCCATCACGCCGTCGAGAGTTACAAGATCGGCGATCTGCTGCGCGAAAGCGACGTCTGCTCGGCCATCTGGGCTGACTGGTACGGCTTCAAGATGGAAAGCTACGACGGCATTCCGGAAAACGGTGCGCTGCTCTATCAGGCCGGCGCCTGCGTGGTGATCCACTCGGATGACGAGAACGGCATCCAGCGG
>NCJP01000130.1 GCA_002278985.1 Erythrobacter sp. 34-65-8 | reverse complement strand
CCGAAAGCCCGGCCGACAATCCGGTCAAGGCGATCGAGCTCTGCCCGCAGCCGGTGATCGCACTCGGCCACGGGGCGGCTTGCGGCGGGGGCTTCTCGCTGCTGCTGTCCAGCGACGTGCGGATTGCTGCGCCGGACCTGAAGATGAACGCGGCCTACATCAAGATCGGGCTCGGCGGGTGCGACATGGGATCGAGCTATTTCCTGCCCCGGCTGGTCGGTGCCTCGCTGGTGGCGGAGCTGCTGCTGACCGGCAACTTCATCCACGCCGAGCGCGCGCTGGCATCGGGACTCGTCAGCCGCGTGGTCGATCATGACGCGCTGCTCGATGCCGGGATGGCGCTGGCGCAGGACATGCTCATGACCAGCCCGATGGGGCTGCGCCTGACCAAGGACGCCTTGAACCGCAACATCGATGCGCCCGGGTTCGAGGCGGCGCTGGCGCTGGAAGACCGGCAGCAGGTCATGCTCGGCCAGACGGAGGATTTCCGCGAGGCCACCCGTGCCTTTGCCGAGAAGCGCCCGCCGCAGTACCGGGACCGCTAGGGCGCCTGTAAGCGGGTACGGCTAGGCAGCCGGATTACCGCCCGAGGCCGCAGCAGGCCCGTTGTCCCGCCGGTGCTCGAATTCGGGCACGATCTGGCGGAGTATCTCCAGCGCCCGGACCGGATCGCGCGTTTCCACGATCATGGTCAGGCACCGGTTCAGCTCTGTCCAGTCGAGATGGTTTTCGCGCGCCATCCGGATGCGGGGGTGGCTGGTTTCCTGCGGATCGCTGCCGATCAGCAGCTCCTCGTAGAGCTTCTCCCCCTCGCGCAGGCCGACTTCCGCAATCTCGATTTCGCCATCGGGGTTGTCCTTGTCGCGCACGGTCAGGCCGGACAGCTGGATCATGGTGCGGGCAAGGTCGGCGATCCTGACCGGCTGGCCCATGTCGAGCACGAACACTTCGCCGCCGCGCGCCATCCCGGCGGCCTGGATCACCAGCGAGGCGGCTTCGGGGATGGTCATGAAATAGCGGGTAATCCGCTTGTCGGTGAGGGTGATCGGCCCGCCCGCCTCGATCTGCTGGCGGAACAGCGGCACCACCGACCCGCTCGAGCCAAGCACGTTGCCGAACCGGACCATCGAGAAGCGGGTATGCCCGTTGCTCTTGGCAAAGGCCTGGACGATCTGCTCCGCCGCGCGCTTGGTCGCGCCCATCACGTTGGTCGGGCGGACCGCCTTGTCGGTCGAGATCAGGATGAAATCCTTGGCCCGGGCGGCATGGGCAGCCTCAACCACCGCACGGGTGCCGAGAATGTTGTTGCGGATCGCCTCCAGCGGATTGGCTTCGACCAGCGGCACATGCTTGTAGGCTGCCGCGTGATAGACAGTGTCGATGGCATGGGCGGCAAAGACTTCGTCCATGCGCTGGCGATCACTGGCGCAGCCGAGCACCGGCACGATCTCGATCTGGCCCGCTGCCTGATCGTGGGCAAAGGTGCTCAGTTCCTTGTGGATTGCATAGAGCGCAAATTCGCTCATCTCGAACAGCACCAGCTTGCTGGCGCGCATCCGCACGATCTGGCGGCACAATTCGCTGCCGATGGAGCCGCCTGCGCCGGTCACCAGCACCGTCTTGCCGACCGTGGTGCGCCCCAGCAGCAGCTCGTTCGGCCGCACCGGCGAGCGACCCAGCAGGTCTTCGATATCGAGCGGGCGGACATCGTTGATGGTCACTTCGCCCGCCACCAGATCGCGCATCTGGGGCAGGGTCTTGACCTTGATCTTGAGCTCTCCGAGTTCCCTGACAATGGCCCGGCGGCGGCTGCGGCGGATATTGGGCAGCGCCAGCAGCACTTCGCTGGCGGCGGTGGCGGCAATCACTTCAGGCAGCCTGCGGCTCCAGTAGACGGGAATGCCATCCAGCTTCTGCCCGTCGAGCCGCTTGTCGTCATCGATATAGCCGCCCACTTCCATTTCCGCATCGGAACGCAGCGAGCTGGCGAGCTGCTGGCCTGCCTGCCCTGCGCCATAGATCAGGACGCGCCGGATCTGTCCGCCAAACCGGGTCCGGCCGAGCACGTCGACCATGGTGAAGCGGGCAAATATCCGCAGGCCCATGACGAGGCAGAAAAACACCAGCGGTTGCAGCAGGCCCAGCGTGCGCGGCACTCCGGGCACGCCGACCAGGGTGAACACCGCGAACACCGCCAGGCCGTAAAAGAACCCGGCGCGCAGCAATGTCTTGAGCATCCCCAGCCCGACATAGCGGAAAATCGCCTGATAGACGCCGGTCATCAGGAACACCGGCACCATGAACAGGGCCGCCCCGATCGTGAACTGCATGACGGCCCGGTCCCACAGGATCCACTGGTCGATGCGCAGCGAGTAGGCGATCCAGATCGACTGGATCAGCAGGACGAAATCGAGCGCGAAGACAATGCCCTGCTTGGCCACGCGCGGCAGCACGGCGAGGCGCTGGAGCAGCGACTTGAAGCGTTCACTGGCAAGATTGGTGAGGGAGGTCAGCATATCGGTATCGGTTGTTCGCCTGTGGTCGTTCGTTACTGCGCGGGACCGGTTGGGTTCCCGCAGTGATCAACCCTGCCACAATGCGCAGCAGGGGGACTGGTGCCATGCTCTGGCAAAGACGACCCCCGGGGTGCCCGGGCCACGAAGCGGCCCTGGCACTGCCCGTTTGCCAGGTCTGCGATCAGTATCGGTTGCCGCAGTTACAGGCAGCAGGGGGTTAGCCGCTAAATGCGGCACTGCCAAGACTGTCGCGGCGACTCGTTCCGGCCCTGCCTGCGGGTGTAAGTGCCTCAGTCCAGTGCGATATCCGGCGCGTCTTCCTGTTTCATCCCGACCACGTGATAGCCGCCGTCGACATGATGGGTTTCGCCGGTCACCCCGGAGGACAGGTCGGACAGGAAGTAGAGCCCGCTGCCGCCGACATCATCGATCGTGATGTTGCGCCGCATCGGCGAATTGAGCTCGTTCCACTTGAGGATATAGCGGAAGTCGCCGATCCCGCTCGCCGCCAGCGTCTTGACCGGGCCGGCGCTGATCGCGTTGACGCGGATGCCCTGCGGCCCGAGATCGTTGGCGAGATACTTGACGCTGGCTTCCAGCGCCGCTTTGGCCACGCCCATCACGTTGTAGTGCGGGATGACCTTTTCCGCGCCGTAATAGGTCAGCGTCACGATGCTGCCCCCGCCGGTTCCGTCCTCCCGGAGGGGGGGCATCATCTTCGCCGCGCGCTGCGTCACCGCGACCAGCGAATAGGCCGAGATGTTCATCGTCATCAGGAAGTTGTCCAAGCTGGTGTCGACGTACTTGCCGCGCAGCTCGTTCTTGTCGGAAAAGCCGATTGCGTGGACCACGAAGTCGATCATCGGCCAGCGGCTGGCGAGGGTCTCGAACGCCCGGTCGAGCGCGGCCATGTCCGACACGTCGCAGTCGAAGGTGAAATCGCTGTCCAGCTGGGCGGCGAGCGGGATCACCCGCTTGGCCAGCGCCTCGCCCTGATAGGAAAAGGCCAGCTCCGCGCCATGCTCGCGCAGCTTCTTCGCAATGCCCCAGGCCAGCGACTTGTCATTGGCAAGGCCCATGATCAGGCCCCGTTTTCCCTGCATCAGACCGCTCATGCGGTTCCCTCCTCTTGTCCTGCCCCGCCTTCGGGCGCTGCGGCGGCTTCCTCTTCAGGGGTGACCGCCAGCGCCGCATTCAGCTCTGCACCGACCACCATCCCTAGCCCAACCAGCCAGAAAAAGAACAGCACGATCATCATGCCCGACAGCGCGCCATAGGTCAGGTCGTAGGTGAAGAAGCTGGCCAGCACCGGCGGCAGGGCCAGCGTGACCAGCACCCACCACACCGTGGTCAGCAGCGCGCCGGGCCACTTGGGATAGCGCCGCTCGCGATAGGCGTGCGGGGCCAGGCTGTAGAACAGCAGATAGACCGAGGCGAGCACCCCGAAGGCCGGGATCAGTCGCCCCAGCGCGAGCTGCCCCAGAATGTCCTGCAACAGCGGAAAATAGGCGTCGATCACCTGTTGCGCGGCCCCGATCAGCACTTGCGCGATCAGGCTGAGCATCAGCAGCACCACGGCGAGCAGGATCACCCCGGTGGAGAGCAGCCGGTTGGCCCAGAACCCGCGGGTCGGCCGGGTGCCATAGGCGCGGCGCAGCACGTCACGGATCGTCTCGACCAGGCTGCCCACGGTCCACAGGCCGATCAGGCCGCCCACCCACAGCAGCCAGCCGCTGCGCGCATCGACCACGGAGCGGGCAACCGGCTCGATCACATCGGCCACCACCGGCGGCAGGGCCTGCACGATGGCGGTAACCGTGGCCAGCCGCTCGCTTTCCTCGCCGATTACGGAAAACAGGGCCGCGCCGGTGATGAAGAACGGAAAGATCGCCAGCACGCTCATATAGGCCAGGTTGCCGGCGTGGATGAACCCGTCGTTGAATGTGCCCAGCGCCACGCGCTTGATCACCGCGAACACGCGGGTGCCCGGGCCGACCCGGTTTTCGATCCGGCCGCGCAGGTTCTGGGCGCGCAGATTGCGGGCACGAAGGCGGCGCGCTTCCGGACTGAGCGAATCGAGCTCGCGCTCTTCGGGTTCAGGCAGGGAATCGATCGGGCTGTCTCCTCCGGTTTTCGCCCGGCCACCAGGTGCGTGGGCGAAGGGGCCTCAGATGCCCAGCTTCGCCCGCGGGTTGCTGCTGTCCTGCCAACCTTCCAGCCGGCGGGACAGTTCCGACAGGTCTGCCGGCAGCTGGATCTCCAGCGTCACCAGCTGGTCGCCGCGTGCACCGGCCTTGGTCGAGAACCCCTTGCCGCCGAGCCGCATCACCGTGCCGCTGCCGGTGCCCGGTTTGATCGTCAGCATGACTGCGCCATCCACGGTGGGGCACTTGACCTTGCCGCCCATGACCGCCTCGTCGAGCGTGATCGGCAGGTCGAGCCGCACATCGTCGCCATCGCGGCGGAAATGGGGGTGGCGGTCAATCGCAATCGTGACGATTCCGTCGCCGGTGCCGCCAGGCCCCGGTTCGCCCTTGCCCTTCAGCCGCATCTGCGTGCCGTCCTCGACCCCGGCGGGCAGCTTGAGAT
>NCJP01000129.1 GCA_002278985.1 Erythrobacter sp. 34-65-8 | reverse complement strand
CAGCACCATGAACGGCTGCGGCACTTCCATCAGCGGGGTGACATCGCGCACGGGGCGGATATCGACCTGGCTACCGGGGAGGAAGGCAACGGCACCGTCGAGGTCGACGGTGAAGCCGCCCTTGACGCGGCCAAAGATGCGGCCTTCGACGCGCTTGCCTTCGCCGAATTCGCTTTCCAGCTTGTCCCAGGCGGCTTCGCGGCGGGCGCGGTCGCGGCTGAGCATGGCTTCGCCGTCAGCGTTCTCGACGCGGTCGACGAACACTTCGACTTCCGAGTCGACGGCCAGGCCGTGCTCGTCCTCGCCGCGGGCAAATTCCTTGAGATCGATGCGGCCTTCGCTCTTGAGGCCGACGTCGATGATGGCAAAGCCGTTCTCGATCGCGGTAACGGTGCCCTTGACGACGCGGCCTTCGAAGCCGTCTTCGCCGGCGCCGCCGAGCTGCTCGTTGAGCATTGCTTCAAAGTCGGCGCGGGTGGGGTTGGCAGTACTCGCCATAAATGCAGGTATCCTGTTCACGTTTGCTACCGGCCACCGGTTTATCCGGGGTCTTTCTCCGTCTCCGAGCACCATTGCTCGGCCAAACGGGGCAAGAGGGCCGTTTTCCGCCCGGGGCCGGATGCCGCCGGGCAGGTTCCTTCAATCAGCAGATTGGCTGAACGGCCGCGCGCCTAAGCGAAGGCGGGGTGAAATGCAAGGAAAATGGGCCGGGCGGGCCGGGGAGTTCAGGCGCTGCCGGATGACCGCAAGGCCTGCTCCACCGCCGCGATGGCTTCGGCCACGGCCTGGTCGCGCCCGAAATGGGTGGTGTCGAACACCAGCGCATCCGGCGCCGCGCGCAAGGGCGCATCGGCCCGGCCCATGTCACGCGCATCGCGCCGGGCGATGTCCCGCTCGATGGCATCCAGCGTAACCGCCGGCTCGCGACCCTGCATTTCCAGCCAGCGCCGGTGCGCACGGGCCGAGACGCTGGCCGTGACGAACAGCTTCACCTCCGCATCCGGCGCAATCACCGTACCGATGTCGCGCCCGTCGAGCACAGCGCCCCCGGCCTGTGTGGCAAAGGCCCGCTGGCGCTCGAACAGTGCCTGCCGCACGGCCGGATGGACTGAGACCCGGCTGGCCAGCCCGCCGGTTTCCTCGGTCCGCAGGTCCGGATCGGCCAGCAAGCTGTCGGGAAACGAACAGGCGGCGAGCGCGGCGCGCGGATCGTCCGCCTCGCCACCGCTCAGCATGACCTGCCGCCCGACCGCACGATAGAGCAGCCCGGTGTCGAGATGGGGCAGGCCGAAGTGGCTCGCCAGCGCCTTGGCAATGGTGCCCTTGCCCGATGCGGTGGGCCCGTCGACCGCGATGATCATGGCGTGGCCCTGCCGGTGCGTGACGCCTTGACCAGCCCGGTTACGGCAATCGCAGCCCAGAAGCCTTCCAGCACCAGGCTGGGCCAGTTGGTGTGGACCAGCAAGGACACGGTCAGGAAAGCCGCCCCTGCCAGGTTTGCGCCGTGCAGCAAAAACGGGTTCGGTGCGGCAGACAGTGTGAGATAGGCGTAGGCACCGATGATGAAAGCGGTGCCTACGAATGCGACGAGCGAGGCCCAGTCGAGCGGCATCACTGGCTGGCCCCGTCCAGCAAGGCCATGAAATTCGGGAAGCTGGTCGCGATGGCTGGTGTCGTCCACTTCAACGCCGCCTGTCGAAGCAAGGCCGGCCACGGCCATGCTCATCGCGATGCGGTGATCGAGGTGGGTGGTAACCGGCTCGCATGCAGTTCCGGCCAGCGGATCGCCGTCGGTGCCTTCGATGATCAGGCCGTCAGCCGTTTCTTCCACCTGTGCGCCAGCAAGGGTGAGCGCGGCGGCCATGGCGGCCAGCCGGTCTGATTCCTTCACCCGCAGTTCTTCCAGCCCGGTCGTGACCGTGCGGCCCCGGGCCAGCGCGGCGGCGACGAACAGCACAGGAAACTCGTCGATCATGCTGGGGGCAAGCGCCGGGTCCACGGCGATGCCGGTCAGGGGCGCATGGCGCACGCGCAGGTCCGCCACGGGCTCGCCGCCGACCTCGCGCCGGTCCAGCTCCTCGATGCTGGCGCCCATCTGGCGCAGCACGTCGACCAGGCCGGCGCGCGTTGGGTTGAGGCCGACGTTCTGGATGATAAGGTCGCTACCCGGCACGACTGCGGCCGCCACCATGAAGAACGCGGCCGAAGACGGATCGCCCGGCACTTCGATTGTCTGAGGCCGAAGATCGGCCTCGCCGCGCAGGCGGATGACCCGTTCACCGGCCACTTCCTCCACCTCGATGTCAGCCCCGAATCCGCGCAGCATCCGTTCGGAATGGTCGCGGGTCGGCACTGGCTCGATCACAGTGGTGATCCCCGGCGTGTTCAGCCCGGCCAGCAGAATGGCGCTTTTCACCTGGGCGCTGGCGACCGGCAGGCGGTAGGTGATCGGCACTGCCGGATGGGCACCCCGCTCCAGCAGCGGCAACCGTCCGCCCGGGCTCGCCTCGAAGCTTGCCCCCATCAGGCTCAGCGGCTCGATCACCCGGCCCATGGGGCGCTTGGACAGGCTGGCATCGCCGGTGAACACGGCGGAAATCCCGTGACTGGCCACCAGTCCCATCAGCAGGCGGGTGGAGGTGCCCGAATTACCCATGTCGAGTGCCTGCTCCGGCTGGAGCAGCCCGCCCACGCCGACGCCGTGGATGGACCATGCTCCGTCCCCCTCACGCTCGATCTGCGCCCCCATGGCGCGCATCGCGGCGGCGGTAGCGAGAACATCTTCCCCTTCCAGCAAGCCGCTGACCCGCGTCTCGCCCACTGCCAGCGCGCCGAGCATGAGCGAGCGGTGGCTGATCGACTTGTCGCCGGGTACGCGGATGCGGCCCCGCAGCGGGCCTTGCGGCAGGAATCGGCGCGGGGTCCGGACCGGGGAAGGGGCAATGTGTGCCAAGAGGCTGGACTTTCCTGTGCGATGGGGCCAGAGCGCCGCGGCTTTTGACAGCGGCATTGCCCTATGGCAAGGCGCGCCGCGCTCTTGATTGAGGGCAGTTACGCACCCATCAAGCGATACGGAATTACCCGCCCCGCCAGCGCCGGCGGGCAGCACACTAAGGATTTACGATGGCCAAGCCAGAATGGGGAACCAAGCGTTCCTGCCCCAAGTGCGGTACGCGCTTCTACGATCTCGGCAAAGAAGACCCGGTCAGCTGCATCGAATGCGGTGAACAGTGGTCGCCGGAGCCGGTGCTCAAGTCCAAGCAGCCGATCCCGTTCGAGGAGCTGGAGAAGAAGAAGGACGCCGAGCCCGATTCGGATCTGGCCGATGATGAGCTGGACGATGTCGACGAGGAAGAGAATCGTCCCGATGCCGACGTCGATCTTGGCGATGATGACGACCTCGGTCTCGATACCGGCGGCGACAACGACAGCGACGACAACTGATCACCACTTCAATATTCACTCTTGCAATGCGCGGGCGCTGCCCATAAAGGGCGCGCCTCGCCGCAAGGTGAGCATGGCCACCCCCCAGGGCAGGCCGTGAGATGACTGGAACGGGGCCTTAGCTCAGCTGGGAGAGCGCCTGCATGGCATGCAGGAGGTCAGCGGTTCGATCCCGCTAGGCTCCACCAGTCACCTGAATTCGCGGTGAAAACCGTGAGGCCGGCCGACGAGTTCTCGTCCGCCGGCTGTTTTTGCGTTTTGGCCGCCGCAGGGTGGCAGATGGAGTGACCGAGCCTATGTTCGACAGCCTGTCAGACCGCCTTGGCAGCGTCTTTGACAAGCTGCGCGGGCGCGGTGCGCTCAGCGAGCAGGACGTGCGCGATGCCATGCGCGAAGTGCGCGTGGCCTTGCTCGAAGCCGATGTGGCCCTGCCGGTCGTCCGCCGTTTCATTGATGCGGTGACCGAAAAGGCGATCGGCGCCGAAGTGCTCAAGTCGGTCACCCCGGGCCAGCAGGTCGTCAAGATCGTCAACGACGAACTGGTCGAGATGCTGGGCGGCGAACAGCAGGAAGGCCTGCTGCTCGATGCAAGGCCGCCGGTGGTGATTATGATGGTCGGCCTGCAGGGCTCGGGCAAGACCACCACCACGGCCAAGCTCGCCAGGCTGATCAAGGAAAAGCACGGCAAGAAGGCCCTGATGGCCTCGCTCGACGTGAACCGTCCGGCAGCGCAGGAGCAGCTGGCGGTGCTGGGGCAGCAGACCAGCGTGGCCACCTTGCCGATCGTGGCCGGCCAGCAGCCGGTCGACATCGCGCGCCGGGCGATGGAAGCCGCCCGCCTGCAAGCCTTTGACGTGCTGCTGCTCGATACCGCCGGCCGCCTGCATGTCGACGAAGCGCTGATGGCCGAAATGAAGGTCGTGGCCGGGGTTTCCGCCCCGGTCGAAGTGCTGCTGGTGGTCGATTCGCTGACCGGGCAGGACGCGGTCAACGTCGCCAAGAGCTTCACCGACGAAGTGCCGCTGACCGGCGTGGTGCTGACCCGTATGGACGGCGATGCCCGCGGCGGCGCGGCGCTGTCGATGCGCTATGTCACCGGCAAGCCGATCAAGTTCGCCGGCACCGGCGAGAAACTCGACGCGATCGAGGTGTTCCACCCGCGCCGCGTGGCCGAGCGGATCCTCGGCATGGGCGATGTCGTCAGCCTGGTCGAAAAGGCGGCGGCGACGATCAAGGAAGAAGACGCCGAAGCGCTCGCCCGCAAGATGGCCAAGGGTCAGTTCGACCTTGAGGACCTGCGGATGCAGCTGCGGCAGATGCAGCAGATGGGCGGCCTCGGCATGCTGGCGGGCATGATGCCCGGCATGAAGAAGGCCAAGGCGGCGATGGCCGCCAGCGGCATGGACGACAAGGTGCTGGTCCACATGGACGCGATCATCGGCTCGATGACGGTCAAGGAACGCCAGCGCCCAGAACTGCTCAACGCCAAGCGCAAGAAGCGCGTGGCGGCGGGCAGCGGCACGCAGGTGCAGGACGTCAACAAGGTGCTCAAGATGCACCAGGAAATGTCCCGCGCGATGAAGCAGATCAGGAAGATGGGCGGGCTCAAGGGCCTGGGCGCGCTGTTCGGAAAAGGCGGCATGGGTGCCGCGATGCCTGGCCTTGGCGGGCCGGGGGGCGGCGGGCTGCCGGGCCTGGGCAAGGGCGCAGGCGTGGATCCCTCCACCCTGCCGCCGGATCTTCAGGACCTCCTCAAGAAAAAGTGATTTCAAACGGTTAGATTGGAAAGGTAGAATACAATGGCAGTTGCAATCCGTCTCTCGCGCGGTGGTGCGAAGAAGCGCCCCTATTACCGGATCGTCGTGTCGGACTCGCGCAGCGCGCGTGACGGCAAGTACCTGGAGCAGATCGGCACCTACAACCCGATGCTGCCCAAGGATTCGGGCGAGCGGGTCAAGCTGAACGAAGAGCGTGCGCGTTACTGGATCGGCGTTGGCGCCCAGCCGACCGACCGCGTGCTTCGCTTCCTTGACGCCGCCGGCGTGATGGAGCGGGCTGCCCGCAACAACCCCAAGAAGGGTGAGCCGGGCCAGGCCGCCAAGGACCGCGCCGAAGAAAAGGCCGCCAAGATCGCTGAAGCCGAAGAAGCCGCCAAGGCTGCCGAGGAAGAAGCCAAGGCCGCTGCTGCCGCTCCGGCTGAAGAAGCTCCCGCCGAGGAAGCTCCTGCGGCGGAAGAAGCTCCGGCCGAAGACGCTGGCGCGGAAGCCACCGAAGAAGCTAAGGCCGAGTAATCGCGCCCATGTCGGACAAGCCCGTCACGCTCGCAGCCATCATCGGCGCGCATGGCGTGGCGGGCGAAGTCCGCCTGAAGCTGTTCAGCGAGAGCGTCGGGACGCTCGCCCGGTGCACCAGCTTTGACGCCGGTGGCAAAGCGGGCACGCTGCGGCTGGTCAAGGTCCGGTCGGACAACAAGGGCGGCGCTGTCGCCCGGTTTGAAGGCGTGGGTGACCGCAATGCCGCCGAAGCCCTGCGCGGCACGGTGCTGACGGTGCCCCGATCAGCCCTGCCGCCGCTGGACGAGGGCGAATTCTACCATTCCGACCTGCTCGGCCTGTCCGCCGTCAGCGATGCGGACGAACCGCTTGGCATCGTCTGCGCAGTCGAGAACTTCGGCGCGACCGACATCATCGAAATCGAACGCCCGGACGGCAAGCGTTTCATGGTCCCGCTTACCCCCTTCGCCGTGCCCGGATGGGATAGCGAGCGGCTGGTGGTGGCGGCAGACTTCGCCGGGCAATGACCTTCGCCGCCACCATCCTGACGCTCTACCCCGAGATGTTTCCCGGGCCGCTGGGTCTTTCGCTTGCGGGGCGGGCGCTGGAGCGGGGGGACTGGGCCTGCGAAACCGTCCAGATCCGCGATTTCGCCACCGACAAGCACCGCACCGTCGACGATACGCCCGCCGGGGGCGGGGCCGGAATGGTGCTCAAGGCCGATGTGCTCAGCGCGGCTTTGGATTCGGTCACAAAGCCCTCTCCCCTTCAGGGGAGAGGGTTGGGAGAGGGGAATGTGGACAACCTCCCCGACAGCCCCCTCTCCCCGGCCCTCTCCCCTGAAGGGGAGAGGGAGATCCCCATCCTCGCCATGACCCCTCGCGGGAAACCGATCACGCAGGAGCGTATCCGGGAGCTGGCCAGCGGCCCCGGCGTGGTGCTGATCTGCGGCCGGTTCGAAGGGTTCGACGAGCGCCTGTTCGAGGCCCGGCCCGCAATCGAGCAGGTCTCGCTCGCCGACGTGGTCCTCTCCGGCGGAGAGCCTGCCGCGCTGGCC
>NCJP01000128.1 GCA_002278985.1 Erythrobacter sp. 34-65-8 | reverse complement strand
GGTCAACTATCCCAGCGCCACCAAGGACGCGGCGGGCCGCTTGCGGGTGGCTGCGGCCACCACAGTGGGTGACAAGGGCTTCGAGCGGACCAGGGCGCTGGTCGAGGCGGAAGTCGATGTCATCATCATCGACACCGCCCACGGCCACAACCGTGACGTTGCACGGGCGGTCGAACGGGCCAAGACGCTGTCGAATTCCGTCCAGGTCATTGCCGGCAACGTCGCCACAGCCGAGGCCACCCGCGCGCTGATTTCTGCCGGAGCGGACGCGGTTAAGGTGGGTATCGGGCCGGGCTCGATCTGCACCACGCGCGTGGTTGCCGGGGTTGGCGTGCCGCAGTTGACGGCGATCATGGACAGCGCCGAGGAAGCGGCCAAGTCAGGCGTGCCGATTATCGCGGATGGTGGCCTTCGCACCAGCGGCGACGCAGCCAAGGCGCTGGCCGCAGGCGCATCGTGCGTCATGGTCGGCTCGCTGCTGGCCGGAACCGAGGAAGCGCCGGGCGAGACCTTCCTTTACCAGGGCCGTGCCTACAAGAGCTATCGCGGCATGGGCAGCGTCGGCGCGATGGCGCGCGGCAGTGCCGACCGCTATTTTCAGCAAGACGTTTCGGCGATGAAGCTGGTCCCTGAGGGAATCGAAGGGCAGGTACCCTACAAGGGCCCGGCAGCCGACGTGATCCACCAGCTGGTCGGCGGGGTGAAGGCAGCGATGGGCTATACCGGCAGCGCCACGATTGCCGATTTGCAGGAACGGGCCGAATTCGTGCGCATCACCAATGCAGGCCTTGCCGAGAGCCATGTTCACGACGTGGCGATCACCCGCGAGGCGCCGAATTACCCGACCCGATGACCCCCGCCGCGCGGGTACAGGCTGCGATCGAGCTGCTCGACGCGGTGATCGAGGCGGCACAGGGGCAGGGCGCACCGGCTGACCGCCTGATTAGCGAGTATTTCCGTGCCCGCCGTTATGCCGGGAGCAAGGACCGCCGCGCAGTGCGCGAGCTGGTCTATGACGCAATCCGTGCGTGTGGGCCGGTCCCCGCCAGCGGACGCGCCGCAATGCTGCGACTGGCCGAAGCCGACCCGGCGATATCGGCCTTGTTCGATGGCACCGGTCATGGACCTGCGCCTGTGGTGGCGGGGGAAACGGCAGCCCGGGGTGGCCTCGCTCCGCAGTGGATCGAAAGCGCGCTGGCGATCTCCGGACTGGCGGGCGATGAAGCGGCGGCACTGCTGGGCCGGGCACCGCTTGACCTGCGGGTCAACACGCTGAAAGCTGACCGCGTGACGCTCGACTTGCCGCAGGCCGCTGAACCGCTCGCGGCACCCCAGGGGCTCCGCCTGCCATCGGGCACCCCGGTCGAGCAGTGGGGCGCCTACCGCGACGGCCAGGTGGAGGTGCAGGACCACGGCAGCCAGCTTGCCTGTCTGGCCGTGAGGGCACAACCCGGGGAAACAGTCATCGATCTGTGTGCCGGGGCAGGGGGGAAGACGCTTGCTCTGGCGGCAGCCATGGAGAACGCAGGTACCCTGATCGGGTGCGATACGGACAAGCGACGGCTGGGCAATCTGCCGCCCCGCGCCCATCGCGCCGGTGCAGGGCTAATCGAAACCCTGTTGCTCGACCCTGGTCAGGAACTTGCGGCACTGTCTGCATGGCAAGGCAAGGCGGACGCGGTGCTGGTCGATGCGCCCTGCTCCGGCACCGGCACCTGGCGCCGCAATCCGGAGGCACGCTGGCGGCTTACGCCCGCCATGCTCGACCGGCTGGTTGCCTTGCAGGTCCACTTGCTCGATCTGGCCGCCACGCTGGTCCGCCCCGGCGGACGGCTGGTCTACGTGACCTGTTCGCTGCTCGATCGTGAAGGCGCACAGCAGGCATCCGCCTTCCTTGAACGCCATCCCGGCTGGTGCGCCGATCGACCCGACCTGCCGCTTGGCCGGGCGCATGGGGAAGGAATCCGCCTCACACCGTTCCATGACGACACGGACGGATTTTTCATCGCCCGTTTCACTTCGCCGTGTTAACCCCTGGGACTATGGCTCTGTCCGAGTCTTTTCGTCTTGATGCGCTCAAGGAGATCGTGATGCGCTTTGCTGCTCCTGCCGCTGCCCTGTCGCTGGTCCTTGCTGTCAGCGCGAGTATCGGTTCTGCTGCGGACCGGGCGGTCGATCCCCGCGCGGCGGTGCTGATCATGGAAGGCCGCGCCGCGCTCGAAGCCGGGCAGCCGCAGCAGGCGATTGATGCCTACGAAGCGGCGCTCGCAGTCGATCCCGGCCATACGCCGATTTTCCTCGACCTGGCCGAGGCAGCCCGCCGCGAAGGGCTGCAGGGCAAGGCGATCCGGTACTACCGGGAGGCTCTCAACCGCGAGCCGGAGAACCTGGCGGCAATTTCGGGCGAAGGGGCTGCACTGTTGGAGAAGGGCGCGGTCGAAAAGGCCAAGGCGAACCTTGCCCGGCTGCAGAAGATGTGCGGCAGCAACTGCCCCGAAGCCCGGGCCCTGTCGGCCGTCATTGCTCGCGGTCCGCAACCGCGCATGATTGCCGCTGAAGCGGTCATGCCCGATGCGCAGGTCACCCAGGCCAATTAAGGCGCAAGCTAAATCAGGTCGCTAAAGGCTTCCAGCACAGTGCGGTAGACGCGCTTCTTGAAGGGAATGATCAGCTCGGGCAGCTGGTCCGGCTCGACCCAGCGCCAGTCGCAAAACTCCGGCGGATCGTGCGCTTCAAGATCGATGTCCGCATCGGTCCCGTTGAAGCGGGCGAGGAACCAGACCTGCTCCTGCCCGCGATACTTGCCCCCCCAAAGCTTGCCTTGCAGTTCCTCCGGCAGATCGTACCGCACCGGTTCCGTCATGGCCTTGATGATGCTGACCCGGTCAGCCTGAACGCCTGTCTCTTCGGCCAGTTCGCGCAGCGCCGCCCCGTTGAGGTCTTCCCCGTCATCGACACCGCCCTGGGGCATCTGCCACCAGTCGCCTTCCTTGGTGTCGATCCGGCGACCGACGAAGGCCTTGCCGTCACAGTTCACCAGCATCACGCCCACGCACAAGCGATAGCCCAGATCTTCGATGTCTGCCTTGCTCATTGTGCGATGCGCGCCAGCTTGGACTTGATCGCGCCAAGGAATGCGGTGAGGTCTGCCTGCCCGCTGGGCACCGCTTTGCGCAACGTAACGAAGCCGTGGATGATGCCGGGAAACTCGAAGTAGGTCACCTCGGTGCCTTGCCGAATCAGGTGCGCGGCATAGGCGCGGCCGGAATCGCGCAGCGGGTCGAGCCCGGCCGTGCAGATCACTGTTGGCGGGGTGTTGGCGCAATCCCCAACCATCGGGGTGTGCCGCGGATCGCTGGGATCGCCGCCATACTGCTCGGTAAACCAGGCCATCGCCGCGCCGGTCAGCAGGAAGCCTTCGAAGAAGTCCTTCAGGCTCTGGTGCTTGCTGACGTCGTCGGCGACCGGATAGATCGGCGCCTGCACCAGCACCGGCACCGCCGCAGGTTCGTTGACCAGCTGGTTGGTGGTGACGATGGTCAGGTTGCCGCCGGCGCTGTCACCCGTGATGACGAGGCCGGTGACCTGCCGCCCCAGTTCGGCGGGCGAGGACGCAATCCACCGCGCCGCCGCCTCGCAATCGTCTGGCGCAGCCGGGAAGGGGTGCTCCGGCGCGAGCCGGTAATCGACCGAGACCACCGGCAGGTCGAGCTGGTGGCTGATTTCGGTGCACAGGCTGTTGTAAACCTCCAGGTCACCGATGACGAACCCGCCGCCGTGGAGGAACACCACCACCGGACCGGGGCCGCGCGTTTGCTGTGTATCGTAGAGCCGCAGCGGGATCGGGCCAGCCGGGCCGGGGCAGGTGAGGTCACGGACAACCGGCAGGTGCACAGCGTCAGCCTCTGCCATGCCGGACATGGCGCGCATCTGCAGGCGGCCTTCGATGTGCCCGACCTCGTCCACCCCCTTGCCGCCGATCTGCTCCAGCATCGTCAGAAAGGCGCGCACATCCTCGCGCACGTAATGTTCGGCTTCGGCCATTGGTCGTTCTCCCATCCTGTTCTTTTCGGCAGGTTAGGCCGCACCGCTGCGCTTTTCCACTCGACATTTTGCAACCATGGGAGAAAAACTTCATTGCGGGAGCGGGGCGGGGTACATAGGTGCCGCGCTCGATGCACATGATGCGCCGGCTCACGGCGCGCGACAAGGAAAGCCAATGGCTACGACAGCCGCCGAAAGGCCGCACCAGACTGCCGCTTCACCCGAATCCGTTGTTGTTCGCTTCGCCGGGGATTCCGGCGACGGGATGCAGCTGACCGGCGGGCAGTTCACTCTCTCCAGTGCGCTGGCGGGCAATGATTTTGCCACGTTCCCGGATTTCCCGGCTGAAATTCGCGCGCCGCAGGGCACGCTGTTTGGCGTCTCGGCCTTCCAGATCAACTTCGGCAGCAGGGAAATCAGCACCGCAGGCGATGCGCCGGACGTGCTGGTGGCGATGAACCCGGCCGCGCTCAAGACCAACCTGCCTGCGCTCAAACCCGGCGGTCTGGTGATTATCGACACCGGCGAATTCACCAAGCGCAACCTCGAAAAGGCCAAGTACGAGGTCAACCCGTTGGAGGATGACACGCTGGCCCGGCACGATGTGCTTAAGCTCGATATCTCCGCCATGACGGTCGAGGCGGTCAAGCCGTTCGGCCTCGGCAACAAGGATGCCCTGCGCTGCAAGAACATGTGGACGCTGGGCCTGGCCCTGTGGATGTTCGACCGCGAACGCGCGCCTCTGCATGAATGGCTCAAGGGCAAGTTTCGGAACAAGCCCGAACTGGCGGAAGCCAATATTGCCGCGCTCGACGCTGGCCATGCCTATGGCGAAACGGCCGAGCTGGCCGGGCCCCTGCGGCAGGTCCATCTCGATCCGGTGCCGACCAACCCGGGGCTTTATCGCACCGTCACCGGGGCTGAGGCGGTCTCGCTCGGCCTGGTTGCAGGCGCGCGGCTGCTGCGCCTGCCGATCTTCTTCGGCGGCTATCCGATCACGCCCGCCAGCGCGATCCTGCACCACCTGGCGCGGCTGAAGGAATTCAACGTCACCACCTTCCAGGCGGAA
>NCJP01000397.1 GCA_002278985.1 Erythrobacter sp. 34-65-8 | reverse complement strand
TTGCGCTCGACTTGCCCCTGGGGCCGGGCGCCAGCGTGTTCATGGAGGTGCCGACCACCGCACCTGCCGAAGCCACTGCACCGGCAGCGGGCGGCTAGGCGATGGGCATCAGGCGGGGGCATCAGGCGGGCGGACGCATCAGCGCACGCTTGGCCCGCCCTCGCCTGGCCCGCCCCCGCCTGCTCCTGCTCGCCCCGCTGCTCGCAGCGGTCGCGCTGGCCGGGAATGCGCCGCCGGTTTTCTCCTACGCCGTTGACAGTGCGGCCAGCACGGTCTCGGCCAAGGTCGGTTTCCTCGGCCTCGGCAGCAAGACAGCGGGCTTCCCGGACGTTTCCGGCACTGTCCGGCTGACCCCGGATCGGCCGGACCGGATCGATCTCGACGTCACGCTGGATGCACGCGCCCTGACCGCGCCGGACAAGGTCACGCTCGGCCGCCTGCGCGGGGAGAAGTTTTTCTGGGTGGAACGCTACCCCACGGTGCGCTTTGCCGGGGACCGTCTGGCGCTGACGACTGACCGCAAGGGAACCATAGAGGGCGAACTGACCGCGCGCGGGGTGACCCGCCCGGTCAGCCTGGCGGTCACCTTCGACAAGCCGCCGATGACTGCCGGGCGCGGCGAGGCGATCACCCTGACCGGAACGACCACGATCGACCGGCGCAAGTTCGGGATGACTGCCTATTCGCTGGTGGTGGGCAGGCAGGTCAACATCACGCTGAAGGCGCGGATTGTCCCTGACTAGGCTTCCTCGTCGAGGTCGCGCGCCACCTTAGGGTCGTTGAGCAGCCGCTCGATCCGTTCCGCCTCGTCGAAGCTTTCGTCGGGCTTGAACTGGAGTTTGGGGGCAAACTTGAGGCCAAGCCGCTTGGCTACCTCGCGCTGGAAGAAGGCGGTGTTCTGGCGCAGCGCCTTGAGCACCGCGGCTTCCTCTGCCCCCAGCAAAGGCTTCACATAGACCGCGGCATTCCTCAGGTCGGGCGTCATCCGCACCTCCGTGACAGCGATGCTCGTGGCGCTGACGACCTCGTCATGCACTTCCTGCCGGGCGAGCAGCTCGCTGAGG
>NCJP01000127.1 GCA_002278985.1 Erythrobacter sp. 34-65-8 | reverse complement strand
CAGGGGGCGATCTGGAAATAGCGGTCGAACCCCGCCACCATCAGCAGCTGCTTGTACTGCTGCGGCGCCTGCGGCAGCGCGTAGAACTTGCCCGCATGGATGCGGCTCGGCACCAGGAAGTCGCGCGCGCCTTCCGGGCTGGAAGCGGTCAGGATCGGGGTCGAGAACTCGGTAAAGCCCGCCGCACCCATCCGCGCCCGCATGTCGGCAATGATCTGCGTGCGCTTCATGATATTGGCGTGAAGCGTCTCGCGCCGCAGGTCGAGGAAGCGGTACCTGAGGCGGATGTCCTCCGGATACTCCTGCTCGCCCGCCACCGGCAGCGGCAGCTCGTCGGCCGCGCTCTGCACCACGGCGGCGCGGGCGAATACCTCGATCGCGCCGGTCGAGAGGTTGGCATTCACCGTGCCCTCGCTGCGCGCCTTCACCACACCATCGATGGTGACGACGCTCTCCAGCCGCAGCCCTTCCAGCAGCGGCAGGGCCGGGCTGTCCGCATCGGCGACGATCTGGGTCATGCCGTAATGATCGCGCAGGTCGACAAACAGGACCCCGCCATGATCGCGCTTCTTGTGGACCCAGCCCGACAGGCGGACTTCTTCGCCGACATGGCTCTGGCCGAGCTGGGCGCAGGTATGGGTGCGGTAGGCGTGCATCG
The DNA here is from genome assembly GCA_002278985.1 of Erythrobacter sp. 34-65-8. GTDB lineage: Bacteria > Pseudomonadota > Alphaproteobacteria > Sphingomonadales > Sphingomonadaceae > 34-65-8. The sequence continues at coordinate 4,460 of NCJP01000127.1, read as the reverse complement.
AAAGTCTTTCCAATTTCGCGAGTGTGCGGCTAAGGCCGCGCGCTAGGCGCGAGGCGGCCGTTATGCTGCGCGCGCTAACAGGGGATGCGGGGGGTTTTGTCAAGCCGCGCGCGCCCGTGGGACCAAACCCGAGTGGCGGCACTCCGCCCGCAGACAGACAGAACCATGAAAATCCACGACCTGATTACCGAAACCGCCCCGCTCGCCGAGCTGTGCACCCGCCTCGCCCAATCCGATTTTGTCTGCGTGGACACCGAGTTCATGCGCGAGAACACGTTCTGGCCGGAACTCTGCCTCATCCAGATCGGCAACGAGGAAGAAGCCGCCGCGATCGACCCGATGGCGCCCGGCATCGACCTCGCTCCGCTGCTCGATCTGATGTGCAACAACGAGGACGTGCTCAAGATCTTCCACGCCGGCGGGCAGGATGTCGAAATCATCTTCAACCTCACCGGCAAGACGCCGCATCCGATCTTCGACACCCAGATCGCGATGATGGCCATCAGCCAGAACGAGCAGATCGGCTATGCCAACCTGGTCGAATCATGGCTGGGACTGACCATCGACAAGGGCGCGCGTTTCACGGACTGGGGCCGCCGCCCCCTGTCCGAGCGGCAGATCGAATATGCCATCGGCGATGTCACCCACCTGGCCAAGATCTTCCCCAAGATCCTCAAGCGCCTGATCAAGACCGGGCGCGGCGAATGGCTCGATGCGGAAATGGAAAAGCTGGCTGATCCCGCCAACTACCGGACTGATCCGGACACGGCGTGGCAGCGCATCCGCTCCGCCGGGCGCAACCCGCAGGTGCTCGGCAGGCTGAAGGCACTGGCCGCATGGCGCGAGCAGGAAGCCCAGCACAAGAACATCCCGCGCGGCCGGATCATGCGTGACGAAACCCTGGCCGATATTGCCAGCCACCCCCCCAAGAGCCAGGCCGACCTCGCCAAGGTGCGCGGCCTGAGCAATGCGTGGAAAGACAACGATATCGGCAAGCGCCTGCTCAAGGTGCTGGAAAAAGCCGAACCGATGCCCGCCGACGAGCTGCCCGCGCGCGAACGGCGCGGCGCCCCGCTGGGCAAGGAAGGTGCGCTGGTGGCCGACCTGCTCAAGCTGCTGCTCAAGATCCGCAGCCGCGAAATCGACGTCGCCTCCCGCCTGTTGACCCGCACCGACGAACTGGAACTGCTCGCCGCCGGGGTCCGCGACCTGCCGATGCTGCAAGGCTGGCGCTTCGAGGTATTCGGGCGCGAGGCGCTGGAACTGGTCGAAGGCAAACTCGCCTTCGCGGTCCAGCGCGGCAAGCTGCTGATGACGCACATCGACACCGTCCACGCCCAGATGCGGGAAGCACAGGGCGAAGCGGCGGAGTAGCGAGCAGTTCGGGCGTGGCGAAAGTCACACCCTCCGCCCCCATATTCGTCACCCCGGCCCCCGAGCCGGGGTCCCGCTGTTCTTCGATCCGCACGCGGCTGCGCTCCACCCCAAAGCGGGTAATCAGGCCGTCATTGCGAGCCACCGCAGGTGGCGCGGCAATCCAGAGCCCAACGCGATACGGCACTGGATTGCCGCGGCCTTCGGCCTCGCAATGACGATGAGGGTCTGGTGGAGTGAGCGGTTTGGACGTGGCGAAGACCCGCCCTGTATCCCTCCCTTACGTTATCCCGGCCCCCGATCCGAGGCTGTGCGTTTCTTCGATCCTGCGCGCTGGCGCAAAGTAGCGGGGCCCCGGATCAAGTCCAGGGTGACGATGCGGAGTGCCGGGCCTCTTTCCTGCTCGGGCCCATGCTGCCAGCATCCCCCATTTTCCTACAACCGGCAGGTGGTGTATGCTGCCCGCTTCAAAGCCGCCATAAACCACTTGAATGCCAATTTTTCTCTTTCGCCACCTTGTCCGTCCGCCGCGTCATACAGAAATAAAAGCCGATAAAGCAGTGAGTTCCAACCCGTACCGAAGGTGACACCGTGTCACCTTTGTCACCCTCCCCGGAAGCCAGCAGCCGCCCATGTCCACCTATCTCCCCACCATCAAGCAGTTGCAGTATCTCGTCATGCTGCACGAGCACGGGCATTTCGGGCGCGCGGCGGAGGCTTCGTTCGTGTCGCAATCGACCCTCTCGGCAGGCATCCGCGAGCTGGAGACGCTGCTGGGCGTGACGCTGGTCGAGCGCAGCCGCCGGGTGGTGCGCTTCACCCCGCTGGGCAACCAGGTGGTGGCCAAGGCGCACCGGCTGCTGCGCGAGGCGGAGGAACTGGCCGACCTCGTTCAGGCCAGCGGCAAGCCGCTGACCGGCACGGTGCGGATGAGCGTGATCCCCACCATTGCCCCGTTCATGCTGCCGCGCATCCTGCCCCGCCTGAAGCGCGAGCGGCCTGACCTCAAGCTGTTCCTGCGCGAGGAGACCAGCCACGACGCGGTCGAAAGCCTGCACCACGGGCGGGTCGATTGCGTGCTGCTTGCCCTGCCCTATGCCATCGGCGAGGTCGAGACGGCGCACATTGCGGACGATCCGCTGCTGGTTGCCTTCCCCAAGGACGATCCGCGCGATCCGCCCGCCAGTATCCCCCCGTCAATGATCGACGCCATGGGCCAAGGCGGGCGCCTGCTGCTGCTGGAAGACGGGCATTGCCTGAAGGAACACGCGCTGGCGGCGTGCAACCGGCCTGAGCTGCGGGCCTCGGCCACGATGATCGCCACCTCGCTCCACACGCTGGTGCAGATGGTCGACAATGACCTGGGCCTGACCATGCTGCCGCAGATGGCGCTCGATGCAGGCATTCTGGAGGGCACCAATGTGGTGGCGCGGCCACTGAAATCGACCGTGGCGAGCCGCCAGATTACCCTGATCTGGCGCAAGAACTCGCCCCGCTCGGCCGAATTCGAGCTGCTGGCGGAGGAGCTGCGGGCCGGGTGAACCGGGAGGGAAAATAGGCAGGTTTCATGATTTGTTGGTGAATTTGGCCGTAACCGTTGGCCGGGTTAGCAGACAAGGAACACGGCGATGCGCGCCTTCAACCGGTTCAAGACAGACGAGATGATCGATTGCGCGGTCAGCGGCAAACGCGGCAAGGTTGCGCTCTACAACCTCTCGTGCGGGGGCTGCATGATCGAAAGCGGCAGCAAGCTGCTCAAGCAGGGCGCGAGCGTGTCGCTGGTCATGCGCGAGAAGATCGAGGTCAGCGGGCGGGTTGCCTGGCGGATCGGCAAGAATGCCGGGATCAAGTTCGACCAGACGCTGCACCCCAGGGTGGTCGAGCAGTTCGGTTACACCGAGGAGGAGTTCGACCGGAATGACCCGCGCGACCGGTTCGGCATTCCGCTGGTCGAGATGCTCCACGCCAGCGCGGGGCGGCTCGACTGAGGCTTCAGTCCATGTGCCTGAGGCCGACGCGGAGGTAGTCCCACCCGGTCACCAGCGTCAGGATCGCGGCGGCCCAAAGCGTGGTCAGACCCACCGTGTGGGGGACATTGGCCTCGATCGAGCCCAGCGTCATGGTCCACTCCGGCAACCCCTTGCCCAGGATCAGCGCGCCAAGGCAGACCAGCTGGAAGGTCGTCTTCCACTTGGCCAGCCGCGAAACCGGCACGGAGACCTGGATCCCGCCGAGGAACTCGCGCAGACCGGATACCGCGATCTCGCGCACCAGGATGATCAGACCCGCGATCACGTGCAGGTCACCCACATAGGGCCCGCGCAGCACACCCTGCGCGGTCAGCACCAGAATCACGGCGGCGACCATGATCTTGTCGGCAATCGGGTCGAGGAACACCCCCAGCCGCGACACTGCCCCGCTGCTACGGGCCAGGTACCCGTCAAAATAGTCGGTAATCCCCATCGCGCAGTACAGCACGAAGGCCACCAGATAACCCGTCGTCCAGTCCGGCCACCACAGCAGCGCAACCAGGAAGGGCAGCGCCACAATGCGCGACAGGGTGAGGAGGTTCGGCAGGCTCAGCATGGTGACTTTCCCCCTAGCGTCTTTGCCCGTCCGGCAAAAGCGACCATCCGCCCTTGTTCCCCAAGCCGATGCCGCTAAACCGGCTGCACCACAGGGAGGGGCTGCGGCACCGGCATGACCACATCGACGCATCTGCTGCGACAGCGCCGCTTCCTGCCGCTGTTCATCACCCAGCTTTTCAACGCCTTCAACGACAATCTTTACAAGAACGCGATGGTGCTGTTCGTCGTTTACAGCGTCTACAATTCCGAAGAGGCGGAAGGCATGTTCAGCGCCGTCGCGTCTGGGCTGTTCATCCTGCCGTTCTTCCTGCTGTCAGCTATTGCCGGGCAACTAGCCGACATGCGGGACAAGGCCGCAGTGATCCGCGCGGTCAAGCTGCTCGAAATCGCGCTGATGCTGATCGGCGCGGCGGGCCTGTTCCTTGCCTGGCGGGGCGTTGCGGTCGAGGCCTTTGCGATCCCGCTGATGCTGCTGGCGCTGTTCCTGACCGGAGTCCA
>NCJP01000126.1 GCA_002278985.1 Erythrobacter sp. 34-65-8 | reverse complement strand
GCCGTCAGGCTGGCGCCGCCGACCAGCGCACCGCCCACTTCGTTTGCTGACAGCAGTTCGCGGGCATTGTCGGCGTTGACCGAGCCGCCGTAGAGAATGCGGACCTGGGTCGCTTCTTCCGCCCCATAGAGATCAACCAGCACGGCCCGGATGGCGCCATGCATGGCCCCGATATCTTCCACAGTCGGGGTGCGGCCGGTGCCGATTGCCCAGACCGGTTCATACGCCACCGTCAGCGATTCCGCCGGGCTTTCCAGCGTGGCGGGCAAGGACGCCTTGAGCTGGGCGGTAACAAACGCCTCGGCTTGCCCGTCGTCGCGGGTTTCCTCGGTCTCGCCCACGCACAGGATCAGGCGCATCCCCGCCTGGAGCGCGGCAACGCCCTTGCGCGCAACCAGTTCATCGCTTTCGCCGTGGTCGCGGCGGCGCTCGCTATGGCCGATGATGACGAATTTCGCGCCGGCATCTGCCACCATGGTGGCGGAAACATCGCCGGTGCAGGCCCCGTCTGCCCCCGGATGGCAATCCTGCGCGCCGACACCGATCTGCTCCACTTCGCGATGGACCGCGTGCAGCAGGGTAAAGGGCGGCGCGAGCGCGACCTCCACTTTCATCATGTTCTGGGCGGCGCGGTCAATGGCACGGGCTTGCGACAGCATGGCGCGCGTCCCGTTCATTTTCCAGTTACCGACGATATAGGGCCGAGCGGCCATAGGGGTCATTCCTGCAATGGTTGTGAATCGCGTCCACGGCCTTAGCGGTGGCGACGCCCGGCCCGCTACCCGTATGTGTGCGGATAGTCAAAACACCTGCGCACCTGTTGCCGCGCGGTCGCAGGGCCGATAAAGCGCCCTACGATTGACCGCGGTACGCCGCACAGCCACCGGATTCGCATCGCACCATGATTTCCTTTTTCCGCAGGTTCTTCAATTCCAAGCTCGGCGTGCCGGTTTCGCTCGGCTTCCTCGCGCTGATCGCCCTGGCCTTTGCCAGCTCGGATATCACCGGGACTGGCATGTTCGGCGGCGTTTCGGGCGGGGATCGCGTGGCGGTGGTGGGCGACGAAAAGATCGGCACTGCCGATCTCAGCCGTGCGGCCACCAATGCGCTGGACCAGATGCGGGAGCAGAACCCCACACTGACCATGGCGGCCTTCCTGCGCGACGGGGCGATTGACGAAGTGCTTGAGCAATTGCTTGACCGCACGGCCATTGCCCGGTTTGCCGAGGACATCGGCCTGCGGGCGGGCGACAACCTGCTCAACAGCGAAATCCTGGCCATCCCGGCATTCCGGGGGCCGGATGGCAATTTTTCCGACGAAGTCTATCGCGCTGCCATCGGCCAGCAGGGGCTGACCGACGCCCAGGTGCGGCTGGACCTTGGGCAAGGCATCCTGGCTCAGCAGCTGCTCGTTCCTTCGGCCTTCGGGGCCAAGATGCCGGACAAGATGGTAAGCCAGTATGCCAGCCTGCTTAAGGAACGGCGCACCGGCACGATCGGGATCGTTCCCAGCGCCCTCTATGAGCCAGCCAGCGGACCCAGCAAGGCTCAGATACAGGCCTATTACACGGCCAACCGCGCCGACTATATCCGGCCCGAGCGGCGGGTGATCCGGTTTGCCACGTTCGATGCATCGGCCGTCGCCAAGGCTTCGGAGCCGACCGAGCGCGAGATTGCGGCGCGCTACGAAGCCAATCGCGAAATGTTCGCCGCCAGGGAAACCCGCCGGCTCAGCCAGCTGATCGTGCCGACTCAGCAGGCAGCCAACGCGGTCCGTGACAAGGTTTCGGCCGGGGGCTCGCTCGAAGCCGCCGCGCGCGAGGCCGGGTTTGCACTGTCCACTGTCGGGCCGATCGAACGTGAAGCTCTGACTTCGCAGTCGTCGGCAGCGGTCGCGACGGCGGCCTTTTCTGCGGCGCAGGGCGCAGTGGCCACGACAGCACGGAGTGGTCTTGGCTGGCACGTGATCCGGGTGGATGCCATCGAGCGCACGCCGGGTCGCAACCTTGAACAGGCCCGCGGTGATCTGGTGACCGCCTTGCGCGCGGAAAAGCAGCGTCAGGCAATCGCCGATATCTCTGCCTCGATCGAGGAACAGCTCGATGAAGGCGTCGGCCTGGCCGATGTCGCCAAGACGGTCTCGGCCGAGCTGACCACGACCCCGCAGGTGACGGCGGACGGCCGTATCTATGGGACGGCAGGGGAAACCGTGCCGCAGGTCCTGGGTCCGGTGCTTCAGACTGCATTCCAGATGGAAGAGGGCGAGCCCCAGATTGCCGAACTCGTTCCGGGCGAGCTTTTCATCATTTTCGAAGCCAGCGATATCACCCCGTCGGCAACCGCTCCGCTGGCCGAGATCGAATCCCAGATCATGGCCGACTGGAAGCGGGCCGAAGGTCTCAAGCGCGCCAAGGCTGCGGCGGACCGCATTCTGGCGGCACTCGGCAAGGGGGCCACGCTGACAGCGGCGATGCGGGCGGAAAATGCCCGGCTGACCAATCTCGATCCGATCAATCTTTCGCGCGAGCAGCTGGCCGCAACCGGCCAGCGCGTGCCCCCTCCGCTCGCGCTGATGTTCAGCATGGCGCAGGGGACATCCAAGAAGCTTGAGGCACCGAACGACTCCGGCTGGTTCCTCGTCCAGCTGGACCGGATCGAAGCGGGCACGATCGCGCGTGATGATCCGGTGTTCGCCCAGGCCAAGCGCGAACTGGGCCAGACGCTGGGGCAGGAATATGCTGCGCAGCTGCGCACTGCCCTGCGGGCTGACGTGGGTGTGGAGCGCAACCAGGCCGCGATCGACGCCGTCCGCAAGCAGCTCACCGGCGAAAACTGAGGAGGCCGCCCTGCCCGGCCCCGCGCCCGAGAATGCCGAATCCGCTGCCCAGGCGCTCGCCCGGGGCGAGCCGGCGCTCGTCTGGCGCAAGGTCATCGCCGACACCGAAACACCGGTAGGCGCCGCCCGCAAACTGATCGAACCGGGCCGGGGCGACTTCCTCCTGGAATCGGTCGAAGGCGGCGAAGTACGCGGGCGCTACAGCCTGCTCGGTCTGGACCCCGACCTGCTGTTCCGCGCACAGGGCAACACCGCCGAGATATTCCGCCACTGGCAGACCGACCGGTCCGGCAGCGAAGCGGTGCCCGGCAACAGCCTTGATGCGCTGAGGGCGTTGGCCGCCGCCTGCCGGATCGACGTGCCCGATGCCTTGCCGCCCGCGCTCGCCTGCCTGGTCGGGTACTTCGGGTACGAAACAATCGGCCTGGTCGAAGACCTGCCGCGCGCGCCCGCCAGCCCGGTCGGCCTGCCTGACATGGTGTTCGTCCGCCCCACCCTGATTCTGGTGTTCGACCGGCTGACTGACGCGCTCTACCTGGTCGCTCCCATCTGGCCCGAAGGCGGCGATCCGGCCCGCCGGGTAGCCGATGCCGGGGAGCGGATTGATGCGGCGCTGGCGCGGCTCGCGCAAGCACCCCCGCCTGAGCCACGCGCTTCCGCCCTGCCCGACATGGCGCTTGAACCGACCATCTCGCAAGACCGGTACTTCGACATGGTCGCGCGGGCGAAAGATTACATCGCGGCGGGCGACGTCTTCCAGGTGGTGCTCGCCCAGCGCTTCACCTGCCCCTTCCCGCTGCCGCCGTTCGAGCTGTATCGTGCGCTGCGGCGGGTCAATCCCTCGCCTTTCCTCTACTTCCTTGACCTGCCTGGCTTTGCCGTGGTCGGATCGAGCCCGGAAATCCTGGTCCGTGTTCGCGATGGCGAGGTGACCATCCGCCCGATTGCCGGAACGCGCCCGCGCGGCGCCACGCGCGAGGAAGACGACGCCAATGAGGCGAGCCTGCTCGCTGACCCGAAGGAACGGGCCGAGCACCTGATGCTGCTGGACCTGGGGCGCAACGATGTCGGCCGGGTGGCGGCCAGGGGGACAGTCACGGTCACCGACAGCTACACCATTGAACGCTATAGCCACGTGATGCATATCGTCAGCAACGTGGTCGGACGGCTCGATCCTGCGCATGATGCGCTCGACGCGCTGTTTGCCGGGTTCCCGGCCGGCACAGTCAGCGGTGCGCCCAAGATCCGCGCCTGCGAGATTATCGCTGAACTGGAGCCGGAGGCGCGTGGCGCCTATGCTGGCGGGGTCGGCTATTTTGCACCTGATGGCTCGGTTGACAGCTGCATCGTGCTGCGCACCGGCGTGGTCAAGGACGGGGTACTCCACGTTCAGGCCGGAGCCGGGATCGTCGCTGACAGCGTGCCCGACTACGAGCACCGTGAATGCCAGGCCAAGGCGGGGGCGCTGCTGGCCGCCGCACGCGAAGCGGCGCGGATCGCGCAGGAACCGGGGTTCGGGCAATGAGGTGGCTGCTGTGCACCGCGCTGCTCGCGCTCGCCGCCTGCGGCCAGGAATCGGCCGGCGAGCCGGTCATGCGGACCGAAATCGGCAGCGGCGAGGCGGATCAGGCGGAGGCATTGCCCGAACCCGCGCCCACGGTTGCTTCGGCCTGCCGCACCATCGTGTTCGAGGAGGTGAGCTTCACGCACTGTGTGGCCGATCCGAAGCAGCACCGGATCGCCACCGACCTCGGCCCGGATGACGGCGCGCCCTATCGCAGCCTCGCCAACCTCGCCGCGGGCCGCCCGGCCGAAGCCGCGCCGGTCGCCTTCGCGGTCAACGGCGGCATGTTCGATGAGGAGGGCAAGCCGATCGGCTACTATGTCGAAGCGGGCAAGCGGCTCAAGGAACTGAACCGCAACGATGGCAGCGGCAATTTCCATCTCAAGCCCAACGGGGTGTTCTTCGGCACCGGCTCCAGATGGCAGGTCCGCACTGCGGAGGATTTCTACACCAACGTGGGCGACCGGCCGGAATTCGGCACGCAGAGCGGGCCGATGCTGGTGATCGGCGGGAATATCCACCCGGAAATCACCGAGAACGGACCCTCGCGCACGATCCGCAACGCTGTCGGCGTAGACGCGGCGGGCCGCGCGCATTTCGTGCAGTCGGCAGGCGCGGTCAGCTTCGGCGTGCTGGCGCGCCTGTTCCGGGATGAGCTGAAGACGCCCAACGCGCTCTATCTCGATGGTTCGGTCAGCTCGCTGTGGGATCCGGCCAGCGACCGGCTTGATACCC
>NCJP01000396.1 GCA_002278985.1 Erythrobacter sp. 34-65-8 | reverse complement strand
GGTGTCGCCTCCCCCTTGCCCTGCCAATCGCCAAAATATTTCTCGATCAGTGATGCGAAAAGAACCGGATCGAAGTCTCCGGCCACGCTGATCACTGTATTCTCGGGCCGATACCAGCGCGAATGGAAAGCCTGCATGGCCTCGGCTGTGGCCCCGCTCAGGGTCTCCTCGGTGCCGATAGGAAGACGGTTGGCGAGCCGTTGTCCGGCAAACAAGGTTGCCCGTGTCTTCTCCATGACACGCGTCGCCGGGCCTCCGCGTTCGCGCTTTTCGGCCAGAACGATCGGCACTTCCGCCGCAAGGTTTTCCGCCGACAGAACCGGTTCGCGCATCATACCCGAGAGCAATTTGAAACTCTCTTCAAGCTCCGTGCGCGAGACACTCGGAAGGTCAAGTTTGTAGACCGTATGCGTCGGACTGGTTTCAGCATTCGTATCGCTGCCAAAAGTCGCGCCAAGCCGCTGCCATGTGGGAATTGCAGCGCCCTGTTCTAGATATTTGCTTTCCCTGAAGCTGAGATGTTCCAGCAGATGGGCAAAGCCCAGCTCGCTTTCCTTTTCATGCAGCGAACCTGCATCAATGCGGATGCGGATCGACACCTGCCCGGGCGGAACGCCATTTTCGCGTACCGCATAACGCAAGCCGTTATCCATCTCCCCCCACAGCCACTCGGGATCGCGCGGCACATCGCTGCCTTCATAAATCCACGGGGTTTCATCTCCGGTCTGCAAGGCCTGGGGCGCAGCAAGGGGCGGAACTGACGGCTCCTGCTGCGCGGACAGAGGACCTGCCGCGAGAAACAAGGAAAGGAAAATGGAAGCGGGGCGCAGCGCGCGCGAAATAATTGTCATGCGAAAGATATAAGCGCCCATGGCATGAAGCGATAGTGAATGGGACGGAACTATTTCTGCACCGGCTTGCCCTTGCCGTGACCCGATACGAGGATGGCGAAGCCCAGCGTCAGGTGCGCAGGATCGTGCCTGCCTCTGCCGCGATCGAGGGCGGAGCCCGGGTCAGCGGCATCGAAGGTGCCCAGGCCTCGCCGGTTGTTGCGGTGCCGGTGCGGCCCGC
>NCJP01000125.1 GCA_002278985.1 Erythrobacter sp. 34-65-8 | reverse complement strand
TCCACGCCGCGCTCGATCTTGCCGCAATCGGCAACCTTGATTTCCTCGGCAACCTTCTGCTCGATAATCGCGTCGAACAGCGGACGGACGGTTTCAGCCGGGAGCGAGCCAAACATCGCCATCATCTCCGCACCGTCCTTATCCGTTCCGGCAAATTGAGACAGCATTCGCAGCGCTCCCGGCCATGCCGCAGGCTGTTGCTTCAGATAAGGCGCAACGAATGCAGTCCCTTTTCTGGCCATGAAACCTGAAGATGACAGCGTTCCCTCACATTTGGTCTGCACAGCCTTGGTGAGGATCGGCATGGCATAGACAACAGCGTCGGACACATCGGCCTGCGCGATGCAAGCCTGTGCGCCCGCCTGGGCAAAGGCAACCTGGTGCTGCGCAAGGGCTGCAAGCCCGAGACCGAGAGCCAGCACCTTGGTTCGAAGTGACGTCATGCTGCTATCCTTCCTTGAAAACAGTCGCCACGGCCTGCGCCGCGATGCCTTCCTCGCGCCCGGTGAAACCGAGCCGCTCGGTCGTGGTGGCCTTCACGCTAACGCGGTCAATACTGATCGCCAAGAGCCTCGCAATGCTCGAACGCATCGCGTCCCGATGGGGGCCAATTCGGGGCGCTTCGCAAATAATCGTCAGATCTACGTTGCCGACAATGTACCCGGCATGACGCACGAGTGATGCCGCGTGCCCGACAAACCGGGCGGAGTCCGCGCCCTTCCACTGGGGGTCGCTCGGCGGGAAATGGCTGCCGATATCGCCTTGGGCAATCGCACCAAGGAGGGCATCGACCAGAGCGTGGAGCGCAACATCGGCATCGCTATGGCCGGCGAGGCCATGGCTGTGCTCTATTCGCACCCCGGCGAGCCAGAGCTCCTCGCCAGCGGCCAACCGGTGGACGTCATAGCCGGTTCCGATCCTGAAGGCCGGGGCAGCACTCACGAAGTCCTCCGCAAAGGTCAGTTTCCTGAGGCGCTCGTCACCCTCGACCAGCGCCACGTCGAGACCTGCTGCACGCAGCACCTGGGCATCGTCCCCGGCGTCGGGGGCGCCTTGCCAAGCCTGGTGGGCCGCAAGGATTTGCCCAAACCGGAAGGCCTGGGGGGTCTGGACCCGGCGAAGCGCCTCGCGCGGGGCGGCCCCGGCCATGAGCCCGTTGTGTGCAACCGCCAGACTGTCCACCACGGGCAGGACCGGGATCGCGCCGGCATGGCTCTCAAGCGCGACCAGCAGCCGAGCCACGACCGTACGGGGCAGATCTGGCCGGGCAGCATCGTGGATCAGCACCCGTTCCGGCGGGTCTGAAGCCAGACATTCCAGCGCGAGCCGGACCGATTGCTGGCGGGTCTGTCCTCCGGTCACGAACGCCACCGGCTCAAGCCCCGCCAGTGCTTCTGCCATGGCCTGCTGGCCATTTTCAGGAATGGCGACCACGACCCGGCTCGCTCCGGCAGCAAGCAGACGCTCCACCGAATGCCGCACCACTGGCTTGCCCCGCCAAGGCGCGAACTGCTTGGGCAAGGGCTGACCGGCACGGACGCCTTTGCCGGCGGCAACCACGATGGCCGCGAATGAGGGGAAGGGGGAGGGCTGCGTCATCTCTGCGCGCGGGCTAGCCGCTTGCAGCACCCGCTGCAATGGACTATGCGCTGCCCAAATTTTAGGCACCCCTGATCATGACCGCGCTTCCTGCCCCACCGACGCTCCGGCCGATTGCCATCGGACCCGTCCAGATCGAAACACCTGTCGTGCTGGCTCCGATGACCGGTGTCACCGACATGCCGTTTCGCACGCTGGTGCGGCGCTATGGCTCCGGCCTCAACGTAACCGAGATGATTGCCACCCAGGCGGCCATCCGCGAAACCCGGCAGAGCATTCAGAAGGCGGCCTGGGATCCGGTGGAGGAGCCGGTGTCCATGCAACTGGTCGGATGTGATCCGGTCAGCATGGGTGAGGCCGCGCGGCTCAACCAGGATCGCGGTGCGCAGGTGATCGATATCAACTTCGGCTGCCCTGTCCGCAAGGTGACCAATGGCATGGCCGGCAGCGCGCTGATGCGCGAAGTGCCGCTTGCCACGAAGTTGATGGAGGAAACGGTCAGGGCGGTCTCCGTGCCGGTCACGGTCAAGATGCGGATGGGGTGGGATCATGACAGCCTCAACGCCCCCGAACTTGCCCGGATTGCCGAGGATATCGGCGTGAAGATGATCACCGTCCACGGCCGCACCCGCAACCAGATGTACAAGGGTTCGGCCGACTGGGCTTTCGTCCGCCAGGTCAAGGATGCGGTGTCCATCCCGGTAATCGTCAACGGGGACATCTGCACCATTGCCGATGCCGCCTCCGCGCTGGAGCAGTCGGGCGCGGACGGGCTGATGATCGGGCGGGGTGCCTATGGCAAGCCGTGGCTGCTCGGCCAGGTCATGCACTGGTGGCGGACTGGCCAGGTTCTGGCGGCCCCCGATATCGACGAGCAGTACGAGGTCATGGTCGAACACTACCGCCGGATGCTCGACCACTATGGTGACGATGTGGGCGTGAAAATCGCGCGCAAGCACCTCGGCTGGTACACCAAGGGCCTGCCGGGCTCGGCCGAGTTCCGCAACATGGTCAACTTCGTTGACGATCCCCGACGCGTTCTGGACGAGCTTGAGCGGTTCTACACCCCCTTTCTGCGGCGCCAGGCAGCGTGAGCGAGGCCGCCCTGCCACCAGACGGCCACGCCCAGCTTCAGGGGCTGATCTTCGCCGCGTTGCTGCTCGATCCCGAAATGCGGGTGAACGAGGCGAACCATGCCGCCGAAGAACTGCTGGGCAAGAGCGCGGCCCGGATCGCGGGCATGCCGCTGCTCGAAGTGCTGGTGCCCGAAGAGCGCCGCCTGATGGAACGCCTGGCCGCCAGCGACGCGCGGATCATTGCCCGGGGCACCACCATCCGGGTGGGGGACCGGGTGCTTGAGATCAACCTCACCGTGTCGCCCATCCTGACCCATCCGGGCTGGCGGGTGGTGACCCTCTCGGATGCCCGGCAGGATGACATGAGCGGTGCGGAGAACAACGAGGGCGTGTTGCGGACCCCGGCCGTGCTGGCCCATGAAATCAAGAACCCGCTCGCCGCTATCCGCGGAGCGAGCCAGCTCATCGCACGCAAGCTGGATGACAAGGACCGCCGGCTGGCCACAGTGATCGCGGACGAGGTGGACCGGATCGCCCGCCTGGTCGACCGGATGCAGCAGCTTGGCAGCGCCACGCCTGAACCGGTTGCCCCGCTCAACCTGCACGAAGTGGTGCGCAGCGCCTGTCAGAGCCTGCGCGCCGGCAGCGGGATGCAAATTGTGCTGGAGGAAGAGTTCGACCCCTCGATCCCACCGGTCCTGGCCAGCCGCGATGCACTGGAACAAGTCCTCGTCAACCTGCTCGCCAACGCCCGCGATGCGGCCCTGGCAGACGAAGAACCGATGGTCCGCGTGCGGACCCGCTTCGTCAGCGGACTGGTGCTGAATGCGGTGCGCTTCGGCCGGGCGGTCAAGTTGCCGGTTGAAATCACGGTCAGCGACAATGGGGCGGGCATCGATCCGGACATTGCCAGCCAGATCTTCGATCCGTTCGTTTCGTCGAAAAAGGGCGGGCAGGGCCTCGGCCTGGCGCTGGTCAAGAAGCAGGTTCGGGACATGAACGGCCGCATCAGCCATGAGCGCGACAGCCGCGCCGGCCTCACCCACTTCCGGGTCCATCTTCCGGTCGCAACGACGGAGCGGAGCTGATGGCACACCGCATCCTGCTGGTCGAAGACGACAGCGCCATTGCCACGGTCATCGAAACAGCCCTCGCCGACGAAGGCTACGAGGTGGACCGCTGCGACAGCGTGGCCGAGCGGGACCGGCTGCTGGCTGCCGGCAGCTACCGCGCCATGCTGACCGATGTCATGCTGGCGGATGGGGACGGGCTTGAGGCCCTCGGCAGGATCGTGGCTGACCGCGCCGATATGCCGATCATCGTCCTGTCGGCTCAGAACACGCTCGACACCGCCGTGCGCGCGTCAGACGCGGGCGCCTTCGAGTACTTCCCCAAGCCGTTCGATCTCGACGAACTCATCCGCGCCGTGCGCCAGGCAGCCGAACGCGGCAGCGATCGTCCAGTGGTGGGCGAGGAACCGGCAGAGGGCCTGCCCATGGTCGGGCGCAGCCAGGCCATGCAGGGCGTCTACCGGATGATCACCCGGGTCTTGCGCAACGATCTGACCGTGCTGATTCTGGGCGAATCCGGCACCGGGAAGGAACTGGTTGCCGAGGCAATACATCAACTCGGCCATCGCAAGACGGGGCCGTTCGTAGCGGTAAATACCGCCGCAATCCCCGGAGAACTGATCGAAAGCGAGCTGTTCGGCCACGAAAAGGGGGCCTTCACCGGAGCCGTAAACCAGGCGATCGGCAAGTTCGAGCAAGCCAATGGCGGCACCCTTTTCCTCGACGAGATCGGCGATATGCCGGCCGACGCCCAGACGCGGCTGCTGCGGGCGCTGCAATCGGGCAAGATCCGGCGTGTTGGCGGGCGGCAGGAAATCGCGGTGGATGTGCGCATTGTCGCCGCGACCAACCGCGATCTTTCTCCGATGATCCGCGAAGGCCGGTTTCGCGAAGATCTCTATTATCGGCTCAACGTCGTACCGATCCAGTTGCCGCCGTTGCGCGACAGGGTGGAGGATATCGAGCCGCTCGCCCGCCACTTCCTGGGGCTTGCGGCGGCCGAAGGCCTGCCTTCGCGGTCGCTTCATCCCTCGGCGGTCGATGCCCTCAAGGTCCATCCCTGGCGCGGCAACGTGCGCGAACTGCGCAATGCGGTGTTTCGCCTCGCGCTCATGGCGCGTGAAGACGTGATCGACGCGCAAAGTGTCCGCGAAATGATCGGCGATGCGCTCGCTTCCCGACCGACCGCCACCGATGGCGGGTTTGCCGAAGCCTTGCGCGTCTGGTTGGCGGAAGCGGCCCCGCGCGAAGGCGCGCTGTACCATGCATCGCTGGCCGCGTTCGAGCGTCCGCTGTTCGAGCACGCGCTGCGCCAGACGGGGGGAAACCAGCTCCGTGCGGCTCGTCTGCTCGGCATAAACCGCAACACGCTGCGGAAGCGGCTGGGTGAGCTGGCCATCGAAGCAGACCAGTTTT
>NCJP01000005.1 GCA_002278985.1 Erythrobacter sp. 34-65-8 | reverse complement strand
GCGGTTCAATTTCCGCGGTGTCGGGCGCAGCCAGGGCAGCTTCGACAACGGCGTGGGCGAACTGAGCGACGCTGCCAGCGCGCTCGACTGGGTCCAGTCGATCCATCCCGAGGCGCAGACCACCTGGGTTGCGGGCGTCAGCTTCGGCGCGCTGATCGGGATGCAACTGCTGATGCGCCGCCCGGAAATCCGCGGCTTCATCTCGGTTGCGGCGCCCGCCAACATGTACGACTTCAGCTTCCTTGCCCCTTGCCCCGCCAGCGGCATCTTCATCCAGGGCGCGGCTGACACGGTGGTGCAGCCCAACGCGGTGCAGAAACTGGTCGACAAGCTGCGCACGCAAAAGCACATCACCATCCATCACGAGGAAATCCCCCGCGCCAACCACTTCTTCGAGAACGAGATCGAAGAGCTGATGGGTTCGGTGGACAACTACCTCAACTTCCGGCTCGATCCGTCCTGCCCGATCAAGTGATGTGATTGCCCGCCCCGGGCAGCACACCCCCTTCACTCCGTCGCCTCCAGCCTGCCAGTGCGGGCCAGACCTGCGCGTCAGTAGCAAATCGGGACGCGATAGTTCTTGCGGATGATATGTAATGACATAACCTTGCTTGGGGGTAAGCAAGGAGAGGAAGCATGGCCTATACTGACAGCAAGAGACCCGCAGACCGCGCCGCATCGGTCGCCGGGGTGATCGCGGTCCACGCGGCGCTGGGATATGCACTGGTGATCGGGTTGCAGTTTACCGGGGTCATCCCCCCGCCTGAGCCGCGCCTGAAGGGCGAAACGGTGGTCGATCCGATTCCGCTCCCGCCGCCGCCCAAGCCGACACCCGATACCAAGACACCGACTGACAGCAAGGTCTACACACCCGACACGGTCATCACGATCAACACCAACGACAGCGCAATCGACGCAACCACCGTGCTGCCCCCGCCGGGCGACATCGTGGTCAAGCCGATACCCGGACCAACAATCATCCCCTCCCCCGGCCCGTCGATCACGCCGGCGGCCGAAGCGGTGGCGGCGAAGGCGCGCAACAACCCGGGCGGGTGGATTACTGAAGCCGACTACAAGACCAGCTGGATCAATCGCGGCTATGCCGGAACCGCCGGGTTCAGGCTTGCCATCGGGGCCAGCGGCCGGGTGGAAGGCTGCCAGATCACCCGCTCGACCGGCCATGCCGCGCTCGACGAGGCCACCTGTTCGCTGGTGACCAGGCGCGCCCGGTTCGAACCGGCGCGCAACGGAACGGGAGACAAGGTGCCGGGCAGCTATGCCAGCTCAGTGCTGTGGCAGATCCCGGATTAGTCCGGAATCTGGCTGATCGGGGCGGTGCCATCGGATTGCGGCACCGTCCAGATGGCCACGTTGACCAACGCAATCACCGCCAGGATCGCCATCAGCACAGCCTGCTGCCGCGCGCCGCCCTTGCGCCACAGCCATACCGCGCCCGCCAGCAAGGCGAAGGCGGCAAGAACGAGGATCGATAGCACGATTTCCATGCCCCACCGGCTAGCCCGGAACAGGGCGCCAAGGGAAGAGGTTTCCCGCCACCCTTGCCTGCACCATACGGTTTGACAGCGCGGACCAGCCACTTAAGACATGGCGGATGAACGCTTTCACACCCCCCGTCCTCACCCGCCGCCAGACGCTCGCGGCGCTCGGTGCCACCACCGCCCTCACCCTGACCGGCTGCAAGACATATGCCGGCAGCGCCGCGTCATCAGCCCTTTCCGCACCGGACCAGTGGCTCGAACAGGTCGGCTACAACCTCCTCGAGCACGAGCCCGAACGTGCCACTGGACTGGGCGTCGATACCGGCCAGTACGCCGGTCTGCGCGCGAAGCTGGAGGACCAGAGCGGCGCCGGGCAGCAGGCCTACGCCAGCACCCTGCGGCAGGATCTCGCCACCACCCGCGCCTTCCCGCGCGAAGGCATGACCGCTGACCAGCTGACCAGCTTCGAAGTGGTCGAAAGCGCCTACGAAGTGGCGCTCGAAGGGTTCGCCCTGCCATACGGCGATGTAGCGGTCGGCAGCTGGCGCAACGCGCCCTATGTCGTGATCCAGAACGTCGGCAGCTATCTCGACTATCCACGCTTCCTCGAATCGAGCCAGCCATTGGCTGACGGAGCCGATGCCGAAGCCTGGCTGGAGCGCATCCGCGCCATCCCCCAGGCGCTGGAGGGCGAGCGGGAGCGGATGCAGGCGACCCGCGCGCTCGGCGTGGTCCCGCCCGACTTCCTGCTCGACCGGGCCATCAAGCAGATGGAAACGACGCTGGCCTCGGCCGGCAAGGGCGAACTTTATGCCGCCCCCTATCGCGCCGCGCTGGCCAAGGCGGGCCAGCCGGAACGCATGGCCGATATGGCACAGATGTACGAGACCGCCACGATCGCCGTCGCGCTCGAACGGCAGCTCGAAGAGCTGAAGGCCCAGCGCGCGGTCGCGACCAGCGCCCCCGGCATGCGTGAACGGCGGCATGGCGAGGAATGGTACGCCTGGGCCCTCCGCGCCAGCACCACCACCCGCCTGTCAGCCGACGATGTCCACCGGCAAGGGCTGGAGGAGCTGAAATCGCTCCAGGCCGAGATGGACCCGATCCTGCGCCGGATCGGCTACACCAGCGGCACGGTGGGCGAGCGGATGCAGGCGCTGGGGCAGGACCCGCGCTACAAGTTTGCCGAGGGCGACCCGGGCCGGGCCGAGATCATGGCCTTCATCAACGAGCGGATCGACTGGGTGCGCGCGCAGATGCCGCGGGCCTTCAACACCCTGGTCGATCCGAAGCTGGAAGTGCGCCGCCTGCCGCTGGCCGAGGAACCGGGCGCACCGGGTGCCTATGGCGGGGCGGGCAGCAAGGACGGAACCATTCCCGGCCGGATGTGGATCAACCTCCACACCACCGAACTGCACCGCAAGTATGACCTGGCGGACCTGACCTTCCACGAGACGATCCCCGGCCACGTGTGGGAAGGAGAATACTCCAACCGGCTACCGCTGATCCGCTCGATCCTCGCCTTCAACGCCTTCAGCGAAGGCTGGGCGCTCTACGCGCAGACGCTGGCGGACGAGCTCGGCGCTTATGAGGGCAGCGAAGTCGGGCGGCTTGGCTATTTGCAGAGCCTCGCCTTCCGTGCCTGCCGCATGGTGGTCGACACGGGCCTCCACGCCAAGGGCTGGAGCCGCCAGCGCGCAGTCAATTTCTTCGTCGAGGAAAACGGCAACAAGCCGCAGGAAGTGGCGAGCGAGGTGGACCGCTATTGCAGCTGGCCGGGGCAGGCGACCGGTTACAAGCTGGGCCACAGCGAGATCCTGCGCCTGCGCGGACAGGCGCGGTCAACGCTCGGCCCGGCCTATGACTTCAAGGCGTTCAACGACGCAGTCATCCTCGGCGGCAACGCGCCGATGACGGTGCTGGCAAAGAACGTGGAGCGATATATTGCGGGCGCGCGGGGATGATCGGCAGCCAGCCTTCCGCCTGACGATCAGGCGGAAGGCAGCGCCACTTATTTCTTTCCGAACAGGCCCTTGGCCATGTCCATCACATCGTTGATCGGGTTGCCGTCGCCATCGCGGTCGAGCATTCCGAGAATGCCGGCAGCCTGAGGGTTGTCCTTCAGCATCGAGCTGAAGTGGGTCAGTGAACCCTCGCCGCCGATCTGTTCGACAATCTGGCTCAGGACCCCCGTGTCCAGCCCGGTCTTGGCCGCCGCCAGTTCCACTGTATCGCCCTGCATCTGGTGCGACTGACCGAGCGCGGCAATCGCCTTTTCCGCCATGGCCGGATCGATGCCGATCTTGTGCGCGAGGTTGCGGACATCATCGGGCGAACCGTTGATGTTCTTCAATATCGAATCGAACAGACTCATGGAATGCGACCTCCTGTCAGCGGGTTGGGCGCGCAGTGTAGCGCGCCCGCTCACTCCCACCAATAGGGCTGACGTGTGGCCGTGCCGGTTTCGACCTCGTTCAGCGTTCTGGCGTCGTACAGCCGCCCGCCGATCATCACCCGCTCGATGTCGTCGCTGTTGGCAATATCGGCCGACGGATCGGCCGAGAGCACCACCAGATCTGCCAGCTTGCCCGGCTCGATACTGCCTACGTCACGATCCATGCCGAGCGAGCGGGCGGACTCGATCGTGCCGGCGCGCAGTGCCTCGACCGGGGTCATTCCCCCCCGCACGAAGCTCCACAGTTCCCAGTGGGCCGCGATCCCGGCCTGCTGGCCATGCGCCCCGATCGAGACCTTGACCCCGCGATCAGCCAGCTTCTTCGCCTCGCGCGCGGCGTTGTTATCAACGAAGGCCCAGTCCGGCGCCTTGGTCCGTCGCCCGGTTTCCGCCAGCAGCTGGCGCGGCGGGGTGTGGACCAGCAGCGGATGGGCGAACACGTCCTGTGCCTGCCGCCAGTAGGGATCGCCGGCGAGGCCGCCATAGGTCACCACCAGGGTGGGGGTGTAGTTGGTTTTCGACTGGCCGAAGAACTGGAGCACGTCCTCGTACATCACGTCGACCGGCACGTTGTGCTCGATCGTCGAATTGCCGTCGGCGACGAGGTTCATGTCCATCCCGAACAGCGAGCCGCCTTCGGCCACCACCAGCATGTTTTCCGCTCGTGCAGCCGCCACCACCTGCTGGCGCTGCTCGCGCCGGGGCTGGTTGTAGTTCTTGACCGAAATGCCGCCCTGCGCCTTGATCCGGCGAACGTGGGCCAGCGCATCCTCGTAACTGTCGATCCGGGCATAGACCCCGGGCGACTTGGCCCCGTAGATGATTTCCCCGGTCGAGAAGATGCGCGGGGCAAGCAGGGTCCCGGCCCGCTGCCGCTCAGCGGCGGCAAAGATCGCGCTGGCCTGCGAGGATGGATCGTGGATCGTCGTCACGCCCATGGCGAGGTTCTGCATCGCCGCCCAGTTCTGCTGCGGCACCAAATCACCCACGCCCTGCGGCCCATGGGCATGGGCATCGACCAGACCGGGCATGATCGTCTTGCCGCTCATGTCGATGACCTTGGTTCCGGGGTCCAGTTTCAGCCGGACAGTCGTTGCATCGTGGACACCGGCAATCCGGTCGCCCTCGATCACGATCAGGCCGTTCTCGATCACCCCTGCCCCGTCGCCGGCCATGGTGAGGACCCGCGCGCCGGTGAGCACCACGGTTTCGCCCGGCCTCGCAGCCCGCTGCCTGACAGAGAGCGAGATACCCGATTCGGGAGGGGTGAAACCGGACGTTTCGTCCTCACCCCTGGGCGCAGCGCGGAACAGCTGGCTGACCGATGCTGTGCGCAGCTCTGGCCCGATCGACCAGTGCAGGGTGCGCCCGCCATCGGCCCAGCCAATGTAGTCCGCCCCGCCCTTGCTGGCGCGGACCACCGGCATGGCGCTGGACGTTTCATCAACCCCGACCGCCTGCCCGCCCGGCAGCAGCGGCATGGCAAACACTTCATAGTTCTGGCGGAAAGCCAGGTGCCGCCCGTCAGGCGCGACGCGAAAATCGTTGGCCAGTTCACCCTCGGCATGGACCCGGCGCGCTTCGCCGTTCATGTCGCTGGAGAGCAGCTGCAGCTTGCCATCCGACCGTCCGAGCATGAACAGCCGGTCATTGTCGGCCGCGAACTGCGGATCGGAGTTGCCGCGCGCAACCAGCATCGGGGTGCCGCCGTTCACCGCAACGCGGTAGATACCGGTGTTCTCGGACTGCTCGGGCGACGTCAGATATCCGCCGGAGCGCTTCTCAAAGGCCAGTGTGCGCCCGTCCGGCGAGAACTGCGGCACCGCGTAATGGCCCGGCTGCGGCGTCACCACGCGCGGATTGCGACCCTGCGCATCTGCCACCACGATCTGCCCGAGACCGGCGTCGGTCCAGCGGACCCAGGCCAGGCTGCGCCCGTCACGCGACCAGGCGGGCCAAAGTTCCAGCGCCTCACCTTCACCGGTCAGCCGGCGCGGCGCGCCCCCGGCGGCATCCTTGACCCACAACTTGCCGAGCGTTTCGAACACCACCCGGCGGCCATCGGGCGAAAGGGCGGCGAACTTGGGCACCTTGGTTTCAATCACATCGGGCGCGACCGCAATCACCGGGTGCGGCCCGTCAATCACCCCGCGCGTATCGTCGATCCGGAACGGGATCACCGCCGCGCCGCTGCCATCCGCGTTGACCCGGCGCAGCTTGCCCCCGGCCCAGAACACGATCGTCCGGCTGTCGGGCGTCCAGTCCATGTTGGGATAGACCCCGGTGACGGCCCAGGTTTCCTGCATATCGAGGTCGAGCGCGCCGTAGATCATCCGCTCTGCCCCGCTGGCGAGGTCCTTGACCCACAGCTGCGACTGGTCCTTGTCGCGCCGCACGAAGCTGAGCAGCTTCCCATCGGGCGAGGGATTGGGCCGCACCGCGCCGCCGAAACCGGAAACGGCGGTGGTCACCTCGCCGGTCTTCAGGTCATAGCGTTCGATCTCAAACACGCTTTGCTGGCTGTCCTGCGCATATTCGAAGATCGGCCCGGAACTGACGTTGCGGGTGTAATAGACCGCACTGCCATCGGGGGCGAAGGTGGGCTCGCCCAGTTCCTTCTGCAGCGCCTCGCTCGCCCGCTTGACCAGCTGGACGCCTGCCCCACCGGAGACGTGGTAGAGCCAGACCTCGCCCGTGCCGAGCGAACGCTGGGTGGTGAAGTGCTTCTTGGCGGCCAGTGTCTGGCCGTCGGGGTTCCAGCTCGGCTGGTTGATCAGGCGGAAGCTTTCCTTCGTCACCTGCCGCTTATCGCTGCCGTCGGCATTCATGACCCAGATGTTGTCGCCACCGCCCCGGTCAGAGGTGAAGGCGATGCGGCGGCCGTCGGGGGAAAAACGCGGGTGCACTTCCCACGCCAGGCCATCGGCCACCCGGGTTGGCGTGCCGCCAGTGACCGGCATGGTGTAGATATCCCCCAGCAGGCTGAAGGCCAGCGTGTTGCCATCGGGCGAAAGATCGACATCCATCCAGGTGCCTTCATCGGTACGGATCGGCACCTGGCGCACCACCCCGTCGCCGGGCGCAGAGACATCCCACTTGGCATCTTCCGCCTTTGCCGGAGCGGCAGGAACCGCTGCAACCGAGGCCGCTTCTCCAGACCCTTCCGCCGGCTGGGCGACCGGATCCGGGGCCGAGGCTTTGACTTCCTTTTCCTCGACCGGATTGGGCGAAGGCGGTGCATCCTGGGCCAGCGCGGCAGGCGCGGCAATCAGGATGGCAAGGACGGATGCGACCGAGGCGGCGCTGCGGATCATGGATGTCTCCCCTTTTGTTATGATCGGGTTCTAGGCGGCGCCCGTCGCTGCGTCCAATACGCTGGTCGATAATCTGGTTCCCGCTCCCCACGAAAAAGGCCCCGCCCGGTCTTGCGCCGGGTGGGGCCTCTCCTCTCCAACTCGTGTGGGCGGGCTCAGGCGGCCTGCGGGGCAGCCTGACGCACGCCTTCGTCGACGTGGCTCTCGAACTGCGTGAAGTTGTCGATGAACAGCTGCACCAGCTTCTGCGCCGTGCGGTCGTATTCGTCCTTGTCAGCCCAGGTCGCGCGCGGGTCGAGCAGGGTCTGGTCGATTCCGGCCTCGGCCAGCGCGGGCACGTGGACCGGCACTTCGAACCCGAAGTTGGGATCCTTGCGGAACTCGACATCGTCGATTTTGCCGTCGAGCACGGCATTGAGCAGACCGCGGGTCGCCTTGATCGGCATCCGCTGCCCCACGCCGTACTTGCCGCCGGTCCAGCCGGTGTTGAACAGCCAGCACTGCACGCTGCCCTTGGCGATCCGTTCCTTGAGCAGGTTGCCGTAAACGCTCGGATGACGCGGCATGAACGCGGCACCAAAGCAGGTGCTGAACGTCGCTTCCGGCTCCGTCACACCGATTTCGGTACCGGCCACCTTGGCGGTGTAACCGCTGAGGAAGTAATACATCGCCTGATCCGGCGTCAGCCGCGCGATCGGAGGCAGCACGCCGAAGGCATCGGCGGTCAGCATGATCACATTGGCCGGTGCCGGGCCGAGGTTCTTCTCGCTGGTGTTGGGAATGTACTCGATCGGATAGGCGCCGCGGGTGTTCTCGGTCTTGCTGCCATCGGTGAAATCGAGTTCACGCGTGGCCGGATCGATCGTCACGTTTTCCAGGATCGTGCCGAACATCCGGGTGGTGGCGTAAATCTCCGGCTCGCCTTCGGCCGAGAGATTGATCATCTTGGCGTAGCAACCGCCTTCGAAGTTGAACACGGCCTGGTCCGACCAGCCATGTTCGTCATCGCCGATCAGGGTGCGGCTGGCGTCAGCCGAAAGGGTGGTCTTGCCGGTGCCCGACAGGCCGAAGAAGATCGCGCTCTTGCCGTCCGCGCCGATGTTGGCCGAACAATGCATCGGCATCACGCCCTGCGCGGGCAGCAGGTAGTTGAGCAGGCCGAACACGCCCTTCTTCATCTCGCCCGAATATTCGGTATTCCCGATCAGAATCAGCTTCTCGGTGAAATTGACGGCAATCACCGTGTCGCTGCGGCAGCCGTGACGTTCCGGGTCGGCCTTGAAGCTGGGCAGGTTGATGATGGTGTATTCGGGTGTGAAGACCGCCAGTTCTTCCGCCGTGGGGCGCACCAGCAGGGTGCGGATGAACAGGTTGTGCCAGGCCATTTCATTGATGACGCGCACATTGACGCGGTATTCCGGCTGGCTGCCACCGAACAGGTCGGCCACGTAGAGTTCGCCCTGATCCTTCACCGCGGCGAGGAAATCGGCCTTGAGAGCATTCCAGTGCTCCTGCCCCATCGGCTGGTTGATCGGGCCCCAGTTGATGGTTTCCTCCGTCGTCGCATCGCGGACGATGTACTTGTCCTTTACGCTGCGGCCGGTAAACTTGCCCGTGTCGACCAGCAGAGCGCCGTGCTTGGTCAGTTGTCCCTCACCCTTTTTCAGCGCGTGCTCGACCAGCTCTGCGGTGCCGAAATTGGGGTGGATAATGGCCCGGGTCTCAAAACCCTGGGCGGCGAGCGAGGTGGACAGGGGGGTGCTCATATCATCTCCTGGGCAGGCAGGGTTTTCAGAAATCCGCCGGGGAGCGGACGAGTCGCCTGCATACGAATGCACTGGATTTCACCGGCGCCCATAATCACAGCCTGCGCCGACGTCAAACCATGCGATTCCCGCTGGCCGGATAGTTGCGATGCGGCGCGTTCGATGCGTTGCCCAAATGCGCCGAAACGACTAGTCACAATGCCATGGCAGAGAGCGAACCCCGGCCCGGCAGGCGCGAGCGCGTGATTGCCCTTGTCGATGATGATCGCAACATCCTCACCACCGTGTCCATCGCGCTGCAGGCCGAAGGCTACACCACGCGCATCTACACCGATGGCGAATCCGCCCTGAAGGCCCTGCTCGACAAGCCGCCGGACCTGGGCGTGTTCGACATCAAGATGCCGCGCATGGACGGGATGGAGCTGCTGCGCCAGCTGCGCCGCCAGTCGGACCTGCCGGTGATCTTCCTGACCAGCAAGGATGACGAGCAGGACGAGGAAGCCGGGCTGGAGCTGGGGGCGGACGACTATATCGCCAAGCCGTTCAGCCTGCGCCTGCTGCTGGCCCGCATCCGGGCAATCCTGCGCCGCAGCGGCGGCAGCGACGGCGAGGACGACAGCTCTGGCGAAGCACAGCTGGAGCCCGGCCCGGTGGTGGAGCGCGGCCGCCTGATGATGGATCCGGCCCGCCACCTGGTTACCTGGGACGGCAAGACCGTCTCGTTGACGGTGACCGAATTCCTGCTGCTGGAAGCGCTCGCCTCCCGCCCCGGAGTGATCAAGAGCCGCAACCAGCTGATGGATGCGGCCTATCCTGACGACGTGTTCGTGGACGATCGCACGGTCGACAGCCACATCAAGCGGATGCGCCGCAAGTTCCGCAGCGTCGATCCGCAGTTCGGGGCGATCGATACGCTTTACGGTGCAGGCTACAGCTTCAACGATGCCTGACACCACTCCGCTGCGTGACAGCTTCGACCAGCAACTCAAGCGGTTCCGCTGGTCGAGCCGCCTGTCGATCACACCGCGCATCCTGGCAGTGAACATCCTGCCGCTCGCGCTGCTCGGTGGCGGGGTGTTCTATCTTGACGGCTATCGCAAACAGCTGCTGGCCGAACGCTACAAGATGGCTCGGATCGAGGTGCAGATCACCGCCGAGGCCCTGGCCGGGGCGAGCCGCCAGCGGCAGGAAGCCCTGATGGTCCAGATCGGCAAGGAACAGCGCATGAGACTGCGCATGTTCGATGCCGAAGGGCGGCTCTGGGCTGACAGTTTTGCATTGGCCGAACCGGCTTTTACCTTCGACGATCCGAGTGACGATCCGCTGTCACAGGACATGTCGCGAATGCTGGACCGGGTGTTTGACCGGATCGTCGGGGCACCGCCTATTCCGGATTATATCGAACCGGCAGTGGCGAACGCCGATGCCTGGCCGGAACTCAAGCGCGCGCGCGAAGCCGGGCTTTCCCAGATCCAGCTGCGCGATGCGCCGGACGGATCTCCTGTCATCAATGCGGCAGCGCCAGTCGGCCTCAACGGAGCGACCCTGCTGACCACCCGCAATGCGCTCGACATCACGCTGGCCGTGCGCGAGGCGCGGACCACTCTGGTGATCGCGGTGCTGATGGCGCTGGTGGGATCGATTCTGCTGTCGCTCTACATGGCGCGCACCATCGTTCAGCCGCTGCGAACTCTCGCCAGCGCCGCGATCCGCGTGCGCCAGGGGCGCGATCGCGGAGTCGAAGTGCCCCGCCTGCCTGAACGGCGCGACGAAATCGGCGTGCTGGCCCGCGCCGTTTCCGACATGACCAATACCTTGCGCCAGCGGATCGACGCGGTTGACCATTTCGCCGCCGACGTGGCGCATGAAATCAAGAACCCGCTCGCGTCCCTGCGCAGCGCGCTCGAATCGCTGCCCAAGGTGAGCGATCCGGAACTGCGCGCGCAGCTGACGGCCATCGCCGCGCATGACGTGCGCCGGATCGACCGCCTGGTCAGCGAAATTTCCGAAGCCAGCCGGATTGATGCCGAGCTGTCACGCGCCACATTCGAGCCGATCGATCTGGCCGAACTGGTCCGTGCCATCGTCGGCGCGCGCGAGAACCGGGCCGAGAACGACGGACGCGCCATCGCGCTCGACCTGCCCCGCACCGGAGCACCGGTTTCCGGCGTGCCGATCCGCCTCGAACGCGTGGTCGAGAACCTGCTCGACAATGCCGTGTCGTTCTCTCCTCCGGAAGGGACCATTACGGTGCGCGTGCAGCGCAGCGGGAAAACGGTTGAACTGAGCGTGTGCGACGAAGGCCCCGGCATCCCCGAGGAAGCCCGCGAGAAGGTATTCCGCCGGTTCCATTCCGAACGTCCCGATGCGGAGGATTTCGGCAACCATTCGGGGCTCGGCCTCGCCATTGCCCGCACCATTGCCGAAGCGCATGACGGTTCGCTGGTGGCGCTGGGGCGGGACAACGGCGAGCCGGGGGCCTGCCTGCTCCTCACCCTGCCGCAGCGCACCATCGACCGGGCATGACCGGGCCTGTCCTGCATCAGGCGACCTGCGTCGCCGTCGGTGCACGCGCGCTGATGCTGGAAGGGCCGCCCGGCAGCGGCAAGACCACGCTCGCCCTCAAGCTGATCGACCGGGGGGCGATCCTGATCGGTGATGACGGGGTGGCCCTGTCGCTGCTGAGCGAGCAAGTCCTTGCCTCCCCTCCAGCCCCGATCAAGGGCCTGATCGAAGTGCGCAACGTCGGGCTGGTGGCGATGCCGACCACGGCCGCGCCGCTTGCCCTGGTGCTGCGGCTGGCGCGCGACGCGCCGCGCTTTGTCGAGCAGTCAGAGCAGGGGCTGGTGCTGGGGCGCATGGTGCCCCGCCTGTGGTTCGATCCCTCGATCCCCGCGGCGGCCATCCGGGCCGAACTGGCGCTGGAACGGTACGGCCTGTGATAGCGCCTTTCCAAGGACCGCGAACCCGCGCAGATACGGCGTGCCATGCCCAGTGATTCGCCCGCCCTTGCCCCGATCCAGCGCCAACACATCCTGCTCGTCACCGGCTTGTCAGGCGCCGGCAAAACGACTGCCTTGCGCGTGCTGGAGGATCTGGGCTGGGAGGCGATCGACAATTTTCCCATCCGCCTGCTGGTGCGCCTGATCGGGCCGCCCTCAGCGGCAGCCCAGACTTCCACTCCGCCCTCACTCGCCCAGGACAGCCAGCGCACCCCGTTGGCCATCGGTTTCGACAGCCGCACGCGCGGGTTCGATCCGGTTGACGTGATCGAGCGGGTCAAGGGGCTGAGCCAGCGCGAAGACCTGGTCATCACCACCCTGTTCCTGGACTGCAACAGCGCCGAGCTCGAACGGCGCTACAACGAGACGCGGCGGCGCCACCCGATGGCGGCCGAGCGCCCGGTGCGGACCGGCATTCAGGCAGAGCGGGAGCTGCTCGAACCCCTGCGGCGCTGGGCGGATGCGGTGCTTGATACCTCGGCTTTCACCAGCAACGACCTGCAACAGGCCGTCCGCGCCCAGTTTGCCCGGACTGCGCCGCAGGACATGGCAGTGATCGTCTCGAGCTTCGGTTTCGCGCGCGGCACCCCGCCGCTGGCAGACCTGGTGTTCGACATGCGCTTTCTCGACAACCCGCACTGGGTGCCGGAACTGCGCGAGCAGACCGGGCTCGATCCGGCAGTGGGCGAACACATCCGGCAGGATCCGGCATATGACACGGTATTCGGCCAGATCCGCACGCTTCTGGCCACCCTGTTGCCGCGCTACCGCGCGCAGGGAAAGGCCTATGTCAACATCGCCTTCGGCTGTACTGGCGGGCGCCACCGGTCGGTCTTCACCGCCGAGCGCATGGCTCAGGCCTTGCGCGAAGACGGATTTTCCCCCACCGTGTTGCACCGCAATCTGGGGTCGCGTGCCGCTGACGAGATCGAAGGCCCGAAGGGCTGACCGATGGCGGACATGCGAGACACCCCTGACCGAGAGAATCCGGATACCGTAACGCCCATGATCGGACTCATTCTGGTAACCCACGGCCGGCTGGCCGAGGAATTCGTTCACGCGATGGAGCACGTGGTCGGTCGGCAGGAGGCGATTGCCACCGTCTGCATCGGACCGGACGACGACGCCGAGAAGCGCCGGGCGGAAATTGCCGGGGCGATCCGCAAGGTCGACAGTGGCAAGGGCGTAGTCATCCTGACCGACCTGTTCGGCGGCACCCCGTCCAACCTCGCTATTTCGCTGCTCGATTCGGGCCGGGTGGAAGTCATCGCCGGGGTTAACCTGCCGATGCTGATCCGGCTGGCCGGCGTGCGCAAGGATCATGACGTGGTCACCGCCGTCGCCGCCGCGCGCGAAGCCGGGCAAAGCTACATCACCGTCGCATCCGAGCTGCTCGGCCAGCGCGCCAAGGCATCGTAGGGGTACGCGTGGCGGAACATCGGCGGGAACTGACCATCGTCAACAGCCGCGGCCTGCACGCGCGCGCCAGCGCCAAGTTCGTCAACGCCGCCAGCCAGTTGCCCGAAGGGGTCTGCGTCACTGTCACCAAGGGCGCGAACAGTGCTGCGGGGGGTTCGATCCTCGGCCTGATGATGCTCGGCGCGGCCAGGGGCGATACGATCGAGCTGGTCGTGACCGGCGATGCCGACGGCACGGTGATAGAGCGGCTGAGCGCGCTGGTGGCCGACGGCTTCGGCGAAGAATAGGCAGCCCCGGCCCATGTCCGATCCCGGCCGGAGGCTGATCACCGGCTTCTCCAATCCGACCGTCAAGGCGCTGCGGGCCCTGCGCGAGAAGAAGCACCGCAAGGCAGCGGGCACGTTCCTCGCCGAAGGTCTGCGCCTGCTGACCGACGCTCTGGAATGCGGGCACGTTCCGCAAGTGCTGGTCCTCGCATCCGGCCGCGATCCCCACCCCCTGCTCGACCGGCTGGAACAGGCCGTGTTTGCTGCCGGCGGCGAAGTGATCGAAACCAGCGCGGACATCCTCGGCAAGATCACCGGCAAGGACAACCCGCAGGCCGTGGCGGGTGTCTATGATGAATTCGACACCTCGCTCGCTGCGCTTGACCGCGCTGCCGCGCCGATCTGGCTCGTGGCGCAGGCGCTGCGCGATCCGGGCAACCTGGGCACCATGCTGATTGCTTTGCCCGTAGCCGTACTGGTACTGAAAATGGGCCGCGAAACCATAGGCGCAACGTTTTCGGTGGCTCGTGAACCCAATATCGCCATCATTGCCGACAAGTACGGCCTGAAGGGCCCCGAGGGCATCGGTGTGATGGGTGTGTACGTGGTAGGCACCATGTTCGGCACACTGTGGTTTGCCTTGATGGCAGGCTATCTGTTGTCGCTGGATATTTTCGACCCGCGCGCGCTGGCCATGGCCTGCGGCGTAGGTAGCGGCAGCATGGTGGCTGCGTGTTCGGGCGCGCTGACAGCCATGATGCCCGAGATGGGTGACAGCCTTCTGGCGTTTGCCGGCGCAAGCAATCTGCTGACCTACGCTACCGGGCTTTACGTTTGCCTGTTCCTGGCACTGCCCATGGCTGAATGGCTGTACAAGCTGCTGACACGCAACCGTGCCAACAGCACCAGCACAGACAGCGCCCTTGATGCCACATTGGGAGCGAGCGTTTCCGACCCCGACCAGGAACGCCCCGAGAAGAACCTGGGTCAGACGGCCGTAGCTGTAGCCATTGTGTGCGCTGTTGCCTGGATCTCGAACATCGTCAATGGTGCGCCGCTGATGCAGGCACTGCCAGGCATCATCATTCTTTACGTCATGTCCATGATCGGTCTGGGCATCGCTCGCATCATGCCGTTCTATCTTCCCAGCATTGCCTGGGTGTCGCTGGTCAGCATTATTGCCACGGTTCCGGGCTTTCCGGGCAGCGCATGGATGGTCAGCCAGCTTTCGCATGTGAACTTCCTGGCCATCGTGACACCGGTGCTTGCCTATGCCGGCCTGGCTTTGGCCAACCGTGAATTCACCATGTTCCGCAAAACCGGCTGGAAGCTGATCATCACGGCCCTTCTGGTGTTCACCGGAACCTTCCTGGGCTCCGCCATCATTGCCCAGATCTTTCTTTAACAGGTAGAACGGATGGAAGTGCGAGAACTCTCTGACAATGTTGCGGCCACGCTGACTGCGTGGCGTCACACGCTGCATCGGCACCCCGAAACCGCTTTCGAGGAGCATCACACCAGCCAGTTTGTTGCCGAGACGCTTCGGGCCCATGGCCTGCAGGTTGTTACCGGGCTGGGCCGTGGCACCGGCGTGCTGGCCATTCTTGACGGCAATGGCGGGCCTGGCCCCGCCATTGGCTTGCGCGCCGACATGGATGCGCTGGACGTCTGCGAGGCCAATTCGCACGACCACGCGTCAACCATACCCGGCAAAATGCATGCCTGCGGTCACGATGGCCACACCACCATGCTGCTGGGCGCAGCCTGCCAGTTGGCCCAAGAGCCTGACTTTGCCGGCAGGGTGTACTTCATTTTCCAGCCCGCCGAGGAAAATGAAGGTGGCGGACGGGTCATGGTTGAAGAGGGCCTGTTCGAGCGTTATCCCATGGACTGCGTTTACGCCCTGCACAACTGGCCTGGTCTGGCAGCGGGCGAGGCTGCTGTGCACAGTACGGCAGTCATGGCTTCGTTCGATATATTCCGCTTGAAGCTGACGGGCAAAGGGTGTCATGCTGCCATGCCGCACCTGGGAAAAGACGCGATACTGGCAGCCAGCCACCTGGTTACCCAGTTGCAAAGCCTGGTCAGCCGCGAAACCCCGCCCCATCAGTCAGCCGTAGTAAGCGTCACCAGTTTTCACGCAGGCGACACGTACAACGTGATTCCTGACAGCGCAGAGCTGAAAGGAACGCTGCGCTGCTTCGATCCGGCGTTGCGCGAGCAGTTGGAGCAACGTTTCCGCCAGGCAGTGGATGCCATTGCGGGCTTTCATGGCCTGCAGGTGGAACTGGATTATCAACAACGCTATCCGGCCACCATCAATACCCCCGAGCACGCCGAGCGCTGCGCCAAGGTGCTGGAATCGACGCCCGGCATCACGCAGGTCCATCGCAACCTGCCACCCAGCATGGCCTCGGAAGACTTTTCCTTCATGCTGCAAAAACGCCCTGGCGCTTACATTTGGCTGGGCAACGGCAGCAACAGCGCATCACTGCACAACCCCCACTACGACTTCAATGATCAGGTATTGCCACTAGGCGTGGCCTACTGGAAAAACCTTGTTAAAGAACTAGGGAGACTGGCTTGAAAATTACGGTAATTGGCTTGGGTCAGATGGGCGGCAACATGGCCCTGACCCTGCAAAAAAAAGGGTTTGACGTTAACGGCATTGACCCGGTCAGCCAGACACGCGAACGTATGGCCCAACAAGGGTTGAACGTTTCAGGCCCCGAGTTCCTGCCGCAAAGCGATGTGTATCTGCTTTCCCTGCCAACGTCGGCGCATGTGGAAGACGTTATTCAAACCAGCCCCAACCTTCTGCACAACGCCCCCAAAGGCAGTGTCATTGTCGACATGTCTACCAGTGACCCGGCCAGCACGCGCAAACTGGCCAAACTTGTACAGGAAGCCGGCCTGCAATGGCTGGACGCCCCCGTAAGCGGTGGCCCCGCCGGCGCAGCCGCAGGCACCCTGGGTATTTTGCTGGGCGGTGAACCCAGCGTCATCGCCCGCGTTGAGCCGGTTCTGAAAACCCTGTCGGCCAAGTACACCCACGTGGGCGCTGCGGGAGCCGGTCATGTGGTGAAGCTGGCCAACAATTTCCTGTGCGCTGCGCACCTGATCAGCACCGCCCAGGCAGTTGCCATGGCCCAGCAGGCAGGCGTAGACCCACGCACCTGCCTGGAAGGCGTGAACAGTGGTTCGGGCCGCAGCGGCGTCAGCGAGGTCAACTTCCCGAAATGGGTGCTGTCCGACACCTTCGACTCGGGCTTTACCATGGGCTTGATGCGCAAAGACCTTCGCCTGGCGCGTGACTTCGGTTCCCTGGCCGGTGTGCAAGGCGGCATTTTCGAGGCGGTCATGCAAACCTGGCACAACGACTCTGCCAACATTGCCGACAGTGAAGACTTCAACCGCATCGTCACGCAATTCCTGACGCAAACAAACAGCAAGGCCCCGGAGACAACATGAACGCGCTGACGCAACAACACCAGCACGAGCTGCGCGAGCTGCTCGATTCCTTCGCCCTGGGTGGTGACATCCCGCTATCGAACTGGATTGCGGGCGCTGCCCGTGCCGGTGAAGGTGTGTCAATAACGCTGAACGACCCGGCAACCGGTGA
>NCJP01000124.1 GCA_002278985.1 Erythrobacter sp. 34-65-8 | reverse complement strand
AATCCGGGTCAAACGGGCCGGCATCGGGCTGAGGATCGGCGGGCGCGGGTTGCCAATCGGAAAAACGGACGCGGATCTTCGCTTCCACTTCGGCCGGGTCGAAATCGCCGACCACCACCAGCGTGGTCTTGGCAGGCACATAGTTGCGCTGCCAGAAGCCCTTCAGCGTGGCGGCATCGGCAGTCGCCACGTCTTCCCGATCGCCCACGGGAAAGCGGCTCGAAAAGCGCGAACCGGGAAACATGAAATCGATCTGGTCGGCCGAGTTGAGCAGCGCGTAGGTGGTCCGGTCGCGCCGCTCGGACAGCATCACGCCGCGTTCGCGCTCCACCGCAGCGGGATCGAACAGCAGCTCGCTGGCAGTCTCGCGCATCAGCATCAGTGCGGTATCGAGCAGGGCCGGATCGTTGCGCGGCAGGTCAAGCCGGTACTGGGTGTAATCGAACGCGGTCGCGGCATTGGTGTCGGCACCGAAGGCAAGGCCGAGCCGCTCCAGCAGCTTGACCATCTCGCCTTCAGGCACGTTGGTGGAGCCGTTGAAGGCCATGTGTTCGACATAATGGGCCAGCCCGCGCTCGCCGTCCCGCTCGTCAAGCCGCCCGGCGGAGACTTCCATCCGCACCAGCGCCGTGCCTTCCGGGCGGTCGTTGCGGCGGATGACGTAGCGCATGCCGTTGTCGAGCTGGCCGAAGATCCAGCCTTGTTCCGCCGCAAGGTCGCTCTGCTCGAATGCCCAGATTACAGGTTCGGAAGCAGGTTCGCGGGCCGCGAGGGGAGTAACCGCCAGCAAGGCAGCGGCAGAAGCAATCAGCAGGTGTTTCAGCATGATGGTACCTATGCCTGTCCAAGCTGAACCCGGCAAGAACAGGCGCGGCGCCATCTTGGCGGTTTTTCAACCCATCGGCGCTAATGCGGGCAACGATGAAGATGGATCTCGTTTACAATCCCACGGCGGGCAGCTTTCGGCCACGGCGGCTCGACCAGCTCGTCGAGGCGTTCCGCGCATTCGGGATCGACGCCCGGCCGATGGCTACCAGCCCGGAAGGCGCGCGCCTGTCGGGCGATGCGGATCTGGTATGCGTCCACGGCGGGGACGGAACCTTGCGCGATACCGTGCAGGCCATGGGCGGTGCCGTGGCCACAGTCCCGCTGGCGATTGCCCCGGCGGGCACGATCAACCTGGTCGCGCGGGAACTTGGGTACCACCGCGATCCGGCCCGGCTGGCAGCGCAGATCGCCGCTGCCTGGGAACTTGGGAGCAAGAGCTGGGTCCACTCGCCGCTGCATCGGCTGGGTGATATGCCGATTGTCTCGTGCGTCAGCATCGGGCCCGACAGCCATGCCGTGGCCGCTGTCTCAGGCACGCTCAAGCGGCGGATCGGGCGCTATGCCTATGTCGTGGCGATGATGCGGCTGATGCGCCGCTGGCCGCGTGATCCCCTGTCCATCCGGGACGAACTGGCTGACGGAACGCCGTTCTCCTGCGAGGCGGAGGCGGCAATCGTTTCCCACGGGGCGCTCTATGGCGGGCCGTTCAAGCTGAGTGCGCGGGCGTCATTGCTGTCGGATTCGGTTGAGCTGATCACCATCAACCGTTCGACCCGCCGCAGCGCGCTGGCCCTCACCGGCGCGGCCATGCTGCACCTGTCGGTCGACCGGCTGGGACTGGCGGAAATCCGCACCTGCCGCCGGATCGAGTTCGACCGCTGCGTCAGCCCGGTGCAGGTCGACGGTGACCACATGCCGGGCTGCGCCTATGCCATCGGCCTGAGCAATCTCGCGCTGGCCTACTGCGTCTAGCGGTTATTTCTTCGGCTTGGGGCTGGTGCGCAGGCGCCCGCGATGGGCGTTGAAATCGAACACTTCGCCCGGGCCGTTCTCGTCCGTGCCGAGCAGGCCGAGCCGCCGTGCCACTTCCTGGTAGGCCTCTTCCTCGCCACCAAGGTCCCGGCGGAAGCGGTCCTTGTCCAGCTTTTCGCCGGTCTTCATGTCCCACAGGCGGCAGCCATCGGGGCTGATTTCGTCAGCCAGGATCACGCGGCTGTAGTTGTCCTGATCCCAGATCCGCCCGAATTCCAGCTTGAAGTCGACCAGGCGGATGTCGATCGCGGCGAACATGCCGCTCATGAAGTCGTTGATGCGGATGGCCATGCTGGCGATGTCCTGCATCTCTTCCGGGCCGGCCCAGTTGAAGCAGGCGATATGTTCCTCGGAGATCAGGGGATCACCCAGGGCATCGTCCTTGTAATAGTATTCGATCAGGGTGTGCGGCAACGGATCGCCTTCGGGAATGCCGAGGCGCTTGGAAATGCTGCCGGCCGCGATGTTGCGCACCACCACCTCAATCGGGATGATCTCGACCTGCCGCACCAGCTGTTCGCGCATGTTGAGGCGGCGGATGAAGTGGGTCGGGATGCCAATATGGGCGAGCCGGGTGAAGACGTATTCGCTGATGCGGTTGTTGATCACGCCCTTG
Source organism: Erythrobacter sp. 34-65-8 (assembly GCA_002278985.1). Taxonomy (GTDB): domain Bacteria; phylum Pseudomonadota; class Alphaproteobacteria; order Sphingomonadales; family Sphingomonadaceae; genus 34-65-8. The sequence continues at coordinate 3,710 of NCJP01000124.1, read as the reverse complement.
CCGTTGATCGTGCCGCGTTTCTCCGCGTTGAAGGCGGTGGCATCATCCTTGAAGTACTGGATCAGGGTGCCCGGCTCCGGCCCTTCATAGAGGATCTTGGCCTTGCCTTCGTAGATCTGGCGGCGACGGGACATGCGGGCTTCCTTGCGCGAGAAATGCAGCGCCCCGGCACGCGCTTTGGCGGAGCCGGGGCCTCTGTCGGGCCAATACAGCGAAAGCGGCCACGTGGCAATTGCCGCGCGGATGGGTTCGCCCACTCCGCAGCCTGGCGAGGAAACGCAAACAGGAACGGGCCCGACACGGGCCCGCAAGCGCGACCGCGCGCCCGCAGCGAAGCGAGGAAATTCAACATGAGGAGAATGGTGCCTCGGGGCGGGTTCGAACCACCGACACCACGATTTTCAATCGTGTGCTCTACCAACTGAGCTACCGAGGCTTGCACTCTGCGGGCGGCCAAACTGGCCGGCGAGCGGTTGGAAGCGCGCCTATGGCGAAGCGCGCCAGCTTTGGCAAGGGGGTTTGGCCGGGTGTGGTGGCCGCGAATTCAGTCGTCGTTCTGGCGCACCACTTCGGCGGCGATTTCCTCGGGCAGGGCAGGGCGGCCGGGCACGGCGTAACCGTCACCGAACCACTGCGCCAGGTCACGGTCGCGGCAGCGGCTGGAGCAGAACGGCGTGTGCTCGGCGACTCGCGGCTTGCGGCAGATCGGGCAGGGGCGGGTGCTAGTGCTCATGCGGCACGATCTGGGCACAAGCAGCTTCCAGCGCAAGCCCGGGATCGGCTTCGAGCCGCAGGGGGCGGCCGGTGCGCCGTTCAAGTTCGGCGAGCCATTCTGGCTTGAGCTTCGCCTTGAGCGCAGGGTGCGCGGTCAGCAAGGTCACGCCCGGACCATCGACCCGCTCGGCCCGGCGCAGGGCGATCCGCGCTGCAGCGCCAACCCGCGAAAGGGAGACCCGCCGCTGGATCGAAGTTCGCGTCAGGCGGGCGATAATCTGAACGAAGCCGAAGCCGTTCATGGAGGTGCGTTCATGCGGCCACCCTGCCAGCGCTTCCGCCAGTGCGTGGTCAACCGCCTGTCGGTCCGCCTTGTCCGTCAGGGTCGGAAAGTCGATGCCGATATTGCCCGCCAGATCGAACCGGCGCAGCGCCCCGGCGAGGGCCGGAATCGCATTCATGGAAACCGCTTCCACCGGATAGCCATCCACATCTACCAGAGTCATCGCGGGGGTGTCGGCGAACAAGAGGGTGCCGCCGTGAAAGGGAACTTCCCCGCTCCACGCCTCGGCAAACAGTTCCTCCCAGTCGGCTTCGTCCGGAAAGCGGTGCACGATGCGGACTGAATGTCCTTCGCTTTGCAGGCTGTCCGCCAAAGTGGGCCAGGGGTTTGCCGCAAGCTCGGTTCTGGTGGCCTGGGCCCGTTTGAGCCGCCCACGCTCGGCCATTGCCTCGCGCTCCACCACCACGCGGACCGTGGTGCCTTCGCTGTCTGCCTTGGGCAGGCGCCGGGCGTGCGCCTCGGTGCCGTCCGGCAGGCGGACGAGGGCATGATGCGTGCCGGGGAAACGGTGGGTTACGAGGGCCTCGACCACCGCGCCTGCCGGGATCGTGCCGGGCCACTGCATTCGCGCCGCGACGATCCGTCCATCATCGATCCGGACCGCGCGCTGTTCGCCGATCCCCTCTTCCACCAGCCACTCAGCCAAGGCTGAATCCGGCGGCCAGCAGGAGCGTGCGGGTTTCGTAAAGCGGCAATCCGACCACGCCCGAATGGCTGCCGTCGATCCGCCGGATCAGCCCTTCGGCGCTTCCCTGGATGGCGTAGCCGCCCGCCTTGCCGTGCCATTCGCCAGAGGCGAGATAGGCGGCGATTTCGTCTGGCGAGAGACGCTTGAACACCACCACCGTCTCGCTCAGCCGTTCGCGCAGAGTGCCGTCGGGGCTGCGCAGAGCGACTGCTGACAGCACCCGGTGGCGGCGACCGGACATGAGTTCGAGGCATTTGCGTGCGGTCGCTTCGTCCTCTGCCTTGGGCAGGATGCGTCGGCCGACCGCAACCACGGTGTCGCCGGCCAGCACGTGTGCACTGTCAGATGCCGCAGCGACCGCCTTCTCACGCGCCATGCGGCGGGCATAGTCGCGCGGCAGTTCAGCCTTGCCGGGGGTTTCGTCGATGTCAGCCGGAGCCACTGCGTCAGGCACGATACCGACCCGCGCCAGCAGTTCGCGGCGGCGGGGGCTGGCAGAGGCGAGAACGAGTGTGGGCTGTCCCACGCGTGGTTACTGCGGGCCGGGGCCGCCGCGTCCGGGCATGAAGCGGTAGGTGATGCGGGCCTTGGTCAGGTCATAAGGCGTCAGTTCGCACAGCACCTCGTCACCCACCAGCACGCGGATGCGGTTCTTGCGCATCTTGCCTGCAGTATGGCCCAGCACTTCATGGCCATTCTCAAGCTCGACCCGGAACATCGCGTTGGGCAGCAGTTCCACTACCTTGCCGCGCATTTCGAGGAGTTCTTCTTTGGCCATGTAATTCCGTTTTCCGTTGGTGTGCTGTCAGTCGGTCGCGCCCCATAGCGGGGGGCGCGGGAAAAGGAAAGCCTCGCGCGCAAAGGTGCCGGTTTCTGCGAACGACCTATATGCACCGACGAGCGACGGACCGTTACAATTCGCGTCTCGTATCTACTGTGTAAATCCCGCATGGGCACCGCTTGTTCCGCTCGGCGATGGAGGTGATCACCTCGATGATCTTTTCGATGCTCTCGCTGTCGGTGGACACCTGCTGCACGCTTTGCGTCTCTCCCCCTGCTTGCGCTAGTTCTGGCTGTTCCGGCCGTTGCGCAGGATGCTGTCGACGATGTCGAAGGTGCGATCGTTGTTCGTGCTGACCGCATCCCCGGCCAGGTCAATGTCGATGTCGCTCCGGTCGACACGCTCGATGCCGAAGACATCCAGGCGATCGGGGCCACATCGATTGCCGATCTGCTGACCGCCATCTCTCCCCAGACCGGCTCGGCCCGTGGCCGCGGCGGCGGCGGGCAACCGGTATTCCTGGTGAACGGAATCCGGATCGGATCGCCGCGCGAGTTCCGTTCGTACCCGCCCGAGGCGATTGCCAAGGTGGAGGTATTCCCGGAAGAGGTCGCCCAGCGGTTCGGCTTCCCGGCGGATCGGCGCGTGGTCAACTTCGTGCTCAAGAACAACTTCGCCAGCCGTGAGGCCGAATTCGAATACGAGCAGCCTGACCGCGGCGGTTATTCGCGGACCGAGCAGGAATTCAGCATGTTGCGGATTGCGGACGGTGGCCGGCTCAATCTCAGCCTGGAATTTTCCGATGTGTCGCTGCTGAGCGAAGGCGAGCGCGGCGTGATCCAGCCCGAAGTCCCGGTCGCGCCACTGCCCGGTGACCCTGATCCGGCCGATTACCGCAGCCTTGTTCCGGACACTGCCGAAATCCAGGCCTCCGCCAACTGGGCCAAGAGCTTCATTGACACCGGCTCAAGCGTCAGCCTCAACGCCAATTACCAGCGCAACCGCTCGCGTAGCCTGTCGGGCCTCGACACGGTCATTCTGACCGACCCGGACGGGGCGTCGGTCCTGCGCAGCCTCAACCGCGCAGATCCGCTCGAGCGGCGCAGCCAGACCGATACGTTCGCCTCGGCCGGCAGCTACACCCGGCCGGTGGGCGATTTTCAGCGGACCGGCACGTTTGACGC
>NCJP01000123.1 GCA_002278985.1 Erythrobacter sp. 34-65-8 | reverse complement strand
AGCTTTCGGCAGCGGCCCCGTGCTGGAGCCGGCCGGGACGGTGCGGGCGCACTATCGCAGCGTGGACGACAGCCTTGCCGTGGGCGGCATGACGAGGCTTGCCAGCGACCGCTGGCGACTAGGTCTGATCGCCAGCCGCGAAGAAGGCGAAGATTACCGCATCCCCGGAGGGGTGGCCCGGGGCACGTCCTACGAGCGCAATCTCTACGGGGCCGTGGCGGGATTCCGGTCCGGGGCGGGCGAACTGTTCGTCGAGTACCGCCGCAGCGAAACCGACCCCAGCGGCAACCCGCCGTTCGCGCTCGATATTGTCTACTTCGATACCGATTTCGTGCAGGGCGGTTTCGCCGGCGAGATTGCGGGCGATGTCACGCTCGACCTGCGGCTGGGCCATGTCGCGGTGCGGCACCTGATGGACAACCAGACGGTCCGCCGCCCGGCTGCGCCCGCCGCAATGGCACGGGCGACCTTCGCCGATGCCGATACGATGACAGCGGAAGGCTCGGTCCGGTTCGGGAGCGAGCGGCGGCATGTCTCGGTGGGTGTGGGCGCGGAGCTGAGCGACAAGTTTGTCCGCATCACCAACCCTGCCAATGCCGCGTTCTTCATCGACGCTCAGCCGCAGCTCGCATCGGAACGGCTCGGTGCGTTTGCCGAATGGCGCGGCGCGCTGGGCGCGCTCGAACTGGAGGCCGGGGCGCGGGTCGACCGGACCAGCCAGAGCGCCGGCTTGCCGCAGCTTGGCGCAGCAGTGCCAGCGGGGCCGCGCACGCTGGCAGCGCAGTTCATCGCCAGCGACCGGGCGCGGCGCGACACCACGGTCGATGCGGTCATCCGGGCCTGGCTGCCGGGGGACAGGCTCACCCCGCGCCTCGCACTGGCACGCAAGACCCGGGTGCCGGGCTTGCTTGAACGCTTCGCCTGGCTCCCGACCGAGGCCAGTTATGGCCTCGCCGACGGCAACATCTACGTCGGCAACCGCACGCTCGCACCGGAAGTGGCGTGGATCGCCGAGGCCGGGTTCGACCTTGCCACCGGCGCGCTGACCCTGCGCCCGACGCTGTTCTACCGCCGGGTGGACGATTACATCCAGGGGACGCCGTTCGATGCCACGCCGGGGGTGATCAACAGCCCGGTTGAGCTGGTCGCCAGCATGAGCGGGGATGCCACGCCGCTGATGTTCCGCAATGTCGATGCCGAGCTGTTCGGTGTCGATGTCGATTTCGACAGTCGAATTGGCGAGACCGTGCGGATCGAGGGAACATTGAGCTGGGTCCGGGCCAGGCGGCGCGATGTGGCCGACAACCTCTACCGGGTCGCCCCCGCCAACGGGCGGCTCGCCGTGCTGTGGCAGCCGGGCCAGTTCACCCTCGGCGCCGAGATGGTCGGTGCTGCAAAGCAGGGCAAGGTTTCAGCCACCAACAGCGAACTGCCGAGCAAGGGCTATGCCGTGCTCAGCCTGTTCGGCGAGGCACGGCTGATGCGGGGAATGACCCTTGCGGCAGGGGTCGAGAATCTGTTCGACACGCTCTATCGCCCGCATCTCTCCGGCCTCAACCGGGTCGGCGCATCGGACGTACCAATGGGCTCCAGGCTGCCCGGGGCCGGGCGCGGAGCATGGGTGCGGCTCGGGTTCGACTTCTGATTGCAATCGCCTGTTACGTGGCCCATTTTCCGCCCGACGGAAGGGGGCCGCGTGACAGAGCGAACAAGAAAGACAATCTGGAGCCGGGCGCGGGAGATGGCGGCCCAGGCCCCGCCGGAGCGCAACCGCTACGTCGATTTCCTGCGCGCGCTCTCCATCCTCGCAGTGGTGATCGGGCACTGGCTGGTCGCCGCGCCCTACGTTGACGGCAGCGGCGCGGTGCAGGGCGGGCACCTGCTCGGCATCCTGCCGTGGACCCAGTGGCTGACCTGGGGCTTCCAGGTCATGCCGCTGTTCTTCCTGGTCGGCGGGTTCTCGAACGGGGTCAGCTGGTCGGCCAACCGGCGGCAGGGGGCGAGCTTTTCGCACTGGTTCTCCAGCCGGTTCCGGCGCCTGATCTATCCGGTCCTGCCGCTGTTCGCGATCTGGACCGGGATTGCCATGTTCGGCACGGTTCTCGGGATCGAGCGCCCGATCGTCGCGATGGCGGCGCAACTGGCGCTGATCCCGGTGTGGTTCCTGTCGGTCTATATCATGGTCGCGGCGGTGGTGCCGCTGACCCACGCGGCATGGCGGCGCTGGGGGCTGGCGTCGTTTGTGGCGCTGGTCGCAGGCGCCATCGCGGTTGACGTGCTGACGCTGCAGTTCGGGGTGCCGCACATCAAGTTCGCCAACTTCGCCTTTGTCTGGCTGGCTGTGCACCAGCTCGGCTATGCCTGGGGCGAGGGGCACTTTGCCAAACCCGCCAAGGCACTGGTGTGGGGCATCAGCGGACTTGCAGCCCTGTTGCTGCTGGTGTTTGCCGGCCCCTATCCGGTGGCGATGATCGGCGTGCCGGGGAGCGAGATCTCGAACTCGATGCCGCCTACCATAGCGCTGCTGGCGCTGGGAATTGCGCAGACCGGCTTCGCGCTGGCGCTGGAGCCGCAGGCGCGGCGGATGCTCGATAACCTGCGGCTGTGGACCGGCGTGGTGCTGATCAACGGCATGATCATGAGCATCTACCTGTGGCACCTGACCGCGTTCGTGCTGGTGCTGGTCGGGGCCTGGCTGCTGGGCGGACCGGGGCTGGCAGTCGAGCCGGGCAGCGGCGCATGGTGGTTTGCGCGCCCGATCTGGTTTGCGCTCTATATCGCGCTGACCCTGCCGCTGGTCATGCTGTTTGCCCGCTATGAGCAGGCCCCGGCGCACCCCAAGGCAGCCGGCAAGGGCGACGTGCCCGAATGGCGGCTGTTCCTCGGGCTGGTGCTGGCCTGCGTCGGACTCGCTGCCACCGCCGTACTCAGCGTCGCCAGCCCCGAGGGCGTGACCGGCGTGCGCCTGTGGATTGTGATCCTGCCTTTTATCGGAGGTGCGCTGGTCCGCTTCGGCAAGCTCTATGACATCACCGCCAGTCGCCCGAAAACCAACCTGTGAGGCCAGCCTGTGAACAATGAACTGAACGCGTTTCCCCTGCCCAATTCTTCAACTGACCTGACCGGCCGGGTGGCGCTCGTCACCGGCGCCTCGTCCGGCTTTGGCGAGCGGTTCGCCCGCGTGCTGGCGAGCCAGGGCGCCGCAGTGGCGATTGCCGCGCGCCGCATTGACCGGCTCGAGGCGCTGGCGAAGGAGATCGAGGCAACCGGGGGGCGGGCCCTGCCGGTACAGATGGACGCGACCGATGCCGATGCCCTGGTTGCGGCGGTCGATGCGGCGGAAGCGGCGTTCGGCACGGTCGACATCCTCGTCAACAATGCCGGCATTCCCGACGCCATGCGCGCGCACAAGATGCCGCTCGATCTGGTGGACCGGGTGCTGGGCGTGAACCTGCGCGCGCCCTGGATCCTCGCTTGCGAGGTGGCCCGGCGGCTGATCGATGCGAAGAAGCCGGGCAACATCGTCAACATCGCCTCGACCGCGCATTATAGCTACAATGGCGGCGGCGCGGCGCTCTATGCCGTCACCAAGACGGCTGTGGTGCGGATGACCGAAGCGCTCAGCGTCGAGTGGGCCTATGCTGGGATCAACGTCAACGCGATAGCCCCGGGGATGTTCGTGACCGAAATGACCGATGGCATGTTCGCCCGGATCGGCGACCCGACCGACATGGTCGCGCGCCGCCGTGTGCCGGTGCCCGCCCAGCTCGATTCGACGCTGCTCTACCTCGTGAGCCCGGCGAGTGAATGCGTCACCGGTGCGACCATCCGGGTCGATGACGGGCAGAGCGCGCAGATGGGAATGCGGAAAGGCTAGGCGGATGATCGTCGAACGGCTCGACCATGTGAACATCATTACGGACCGGCTGGCGGAGACCGTCCGGTTCTATGCCGAACTGCTCGATCTGGAGGAGCGCGACGGTCCGCCGCCGCTCAGGCCGGAGCAGGTGCGCTGGATGTACGATGGTTCGGGTATCGCGATCCTGCATCTCAATTCGGTCGATTGCCCGCGCGCGTTTGATCGGGCGGTGCAGCCGGGAGCGGAAACCGGCGCGATCCACCACGTCGCGCTGCGGTGTGGCAATTTCGACGAGGTCAAGGCGCGGCTCGATGCGCGCGGGGCGGACTACCGGGTGAACGATTTGTCCTCGATCGGCCTCAGGCAAATCTTCACTGCCGATCCGAACAATGTGCTGCTGGAGCTGAATTTCTTCGCGCCCGCTAGCTAGGCCAGCTGCTCCAGCAAGGCTCGCCACGGCGCGGCACGCGGGTTGTCTGAGCCGAGCGGGTCCCACTGCTGCGCCATCAGCGCATGGGCCTCGGTCTCAGGCATGCCCTGCTCGCGGTGCAGCAGGTAGAAGAAGGCTGACACCCGCCAGTTCATGATGCAGTGGACGTGGACCGGCTCGTCACCTGCCAGCGCGGCCTTGAACGCGGCGTAATGCCCTGGCTCGGGCGCATCGAACGGCACCGGGATATGGGTATAGGCCAGACCCGCCGCCGCCATCCGCTCCGCTTCTTTCGGCAGGGCCTCGGGATGGTCGGCCAGCGCGAGGTTGACCACCCGGCGAATGCCCAGTGCAGCCAGCCGTGCCGGGTCTTCCGCGTCGAGCTTGCCCGATGTGGTGATCCGGGCCGACAGCCGCTGCCAGGCGCGGATGTCGGCCGGATCTCCTGTTCCCATCACTTCATGCCCCGGTCACTTCGCGCCCCGGTCACTTCACCCCGGCGTCCTTGTCCTGGTTGGCACGGAAGATCACGTACTGGCGGATTGCGTCCATCTGTTCCGGGGTCAGCGACCCGGCGAAGCTCGCCATGCCGTTGTCCTTGAGCAGGCCGTCATTGACCACCGCCAGCCAGGCGCTCTTCTCCGCCAGGGTGGCACTGCGGCGCAGGTCCGGCAGCACGGAAGAACCCACCGCAGCGGGTGCATGGCAGACCGCGCAGTAGCGGGCGTAGTGCTTCGCCCCGGCGGCGATGACGTCCGCACTGGCCCGGCTGGCAGGCGGATCAAGCGGCAGTTTGGCCAGCGCCGGCATCTCCGGCAGCTTGGCGGTACCGCCCAGCTTGAACACCAGCAGGCGGCTGAGGTTCTGCACCGGCTTCAATCGGTCGATCAGCTCGCCGTCGACCGACAGGGCATAGGC
>NCJP01000395.1 GCA_002278985.1 Erythrobacter sp. 34-65-8 | reverse complement strand
GACATCACCTCCACCGTGGTGGCGGTGCTCAGCCGCCTTGTATTCGACTTTGCGATCTGGGGCCGGGAAGAAAAGACCCGACACATTCTGCTGGTTTGCGAAGAGGCGCATCGATATGTTCCCAACGAAGCCAATGCAGACGGATCTTCGGTGGGCAACATATTGTCGCGCATTGCCAAGGAAGGCCGCAAATACGGGATTTCCCTTGGCCTCATCACGCAGCGTCCGTCCGACCTTGCGGAGGGCGTATTGTCGCAATGCGGCACGATCATCTCGATGCGGCTCAACAATGATCGCGACCAGGCATTCGTGAAAGCGGCCATGCCAGAGGGGGCGCGGGGTTTCCTCGATTCGATCCCCGCATTGCGCAACCGCGAATGCATCATCTGCGGCGAAGGCGTGGCGATCCCGATCCGTGTTGCGTTCGACAATCTCGAAGAGATCAAGCGCCCGGCATCCGAGGATCCGAGTTTCGTAGCCTTGTGGAACGGCAGCGGCGGTGACGAAGAAGCCGTTCATCGCACCGTACGGCGCTGGCGATCGCAGGGCGTCTGATCACACCTTCCGGGGCAATAGCGCCAACCCTCGGCACACTGCGCATCAGTGTCAGGTCCCCCGCGTGTCGCCGAACAGGTGGATATGGAGCCTGTCAGTCATGCGCAGGCCGTGGTCGAGGCAAGCCTGCGTCATCCATTGCTGGCGGGCTCTCAAGGCGGCGCTGTCCGTCCCTTCCGGCATCAGGAAAACCCGGCTCTTTGGCAGCGCATGGGCGCGGATCAGCGCGGTCACTTCCTCCACATCTTCAGGTGATGCGACCACGAATTTGAAGAAGGCGCGCGGATCTATCGAATAGCTGCGCAGCCGCTCAGGGATCAGTGCGAGTTCTGCCGGATTGCCCGAATGCGCCAGTTTGGGGCTGACATTGTACTGATCGACGCGGATATCGACGCGGGGCGGTGCGGTCGTAGTGCCATTTGTCTCGATCTCTACCGACATGTCGGGCAGCGCCTCCAGCAAGGCAGCCAGCGCTGCGCCTTGCAGCAAGGGTTCTCCGCCGGTCACCACCAGCCGCTTTTGACCGAGAGCCTC
>NCJP01000394.1 GCA_002278985.1 Erythrobacter sp. 34-65-8 | reverse complement strand
GTGCCGACGCGCTCGCGCTCGAGACGAAGGCGCACCGCCTCGTTGGTACTCTCGAGATCACGGAGGATGGCGCTGAAGTCGACCGGCTCGGGCGCAAGAAGAATGGCGTCCGTAGCCTCCTCGAGATCGAAGGTAGCGGCGTCGAATTCTGCCTTGGCATCCTCGAGTGCCATCTTGGCGGCGTCGAGACGCTCGCGAGCGAATCGAGCACGAGTCTGCGAGTCGATGGCGCGAGACACCCACGCATCGTGATTCTCTTTCTGCTCAAGAACCGACGCCAGCGACACCTCCTCGAGCGGGGTGTCCTCGGGAACCTCGGCCAGCGACGCGAGCATCCCCTCGGCCTCCTTGAGCGAGCGCCCCACGTCGGTGCGGGTGTCGTAGAGTTGCTTGCGCTGCGCCGCGAGTTCTGACGGGTCGAAGGGGAGTTCGACGAGGCTCAACAGCGTGGCGAGTTGGCTCTTGGCGTCGGACTGGGCGAACGCCAGCGGGTCGAACGACAGCGCGCCGAGACGCTCGTCGAGGAACTTCATCACGCCATTGGTTGGCGTATATTCACGGGCCCAGGGAAAACTCATATCGCTTCTCTTCTCACTTAGCCGACACGAACAACGGTTTCGGAAATGAATTCATATTCCGGTACTTCGAGGTTGGTCGGCGCAGGACCTTTGCGGATCCGGCCAGCCGTATCATAATGCGAACCGTGGCAGGGGCAGAAATAGCCGCCATATTCGCCCTTCACCTCGCCCTCGGCAGCGCCCAGCGGCACACAGCCGAGATGGGTACAGACACCCATGGTGATGAGGATGTCACGATTGCCTTCCTTGGTGCGGTCCGCCAGCGTCTGGGCATCGCGCAGATCACCGATATCGACCGCGTCTGCGGCCGCGATTTCCTTTTCCGTCAGGCGCTTCACGAACAAAGGCTGCTTGCGGAAGATCGCCTTGATCGCCTGGCCGACTCGACCAACCGCAGCAAGTCCTACCTCGCGGCAGAGGCGATCCGCGCGTTCGTCGAAATCAACGAGTGGCAGGTCGCGGAGATTCGTGCAGCGATCAAGGAAGCCGACGCCGGTGACCACGCCGAGCATGG
>NCJP01000393.1 GCA_002278985.1 Erythrobacter sp. 34-65-8 | reverse complement strand
CCAGAGCGCCGATGCCGGGGTCCAGGCGTTGCGCAATTTCTGCTACTGGATCGCGGTGCGCATGGTCGGCCGTCCCGGCCTGTTCAGCCTGATCGCGGTGATCTTTGTCGGCGGCCTGGCCGTGATCTACTCCAACCTCGAGCCGCGCTACCACATGACCTTCCGATCGTATGGTTCCTTTGGATAATGAAAGCTGGTCAAGGCCGCTCTGCGCCAGATTGCGTGCTTTCTCGCCGAGGATCCGCGGCAATGCCTTTTCTCCGGCCGCGAGCAGCATCTTGCGGTCTTCATGCCGTGCCAGCGGATCGACCGAGAAACGGAATCCGTCGATCCGGCCGATGGGCTCGTCTTCCACACATAGCGCCCCGTCATCAGCCAGCGTCACCGGCAGCAAAGAGGCATCCTGTCCCAGGCTCTTCATCAGGATCGCAGTCCTTCTGTTGACAAATCTCTCGGTCAGCCGGGCATGCAGCGCATCGGAAAGCTTCGCTTCCACACCGCGGGCCCGGCTGGCCATCTCGTCGCGCGCTAGAACCCAATCGGGCCTTTGGCAAATATAAGCCCAGCTGCGGATCGCCGAGATGCGACCCTGGAGTGCATGGATATCGCCCTGGACATTGTCCAGCTCGGCAATTCGGGCAGCCGCGAAATCGGCCCCGATGTAATCCCGGCGCAGATCCTGCCACAACCGCGCAACGAACCGTGCGTGAGTTTCGGCCCCCTGCTGGCGGAAGTCTGGCAGCGAACAGACTTCCCAGAACCGGCGCACCTGGGCCGGCCCCCTGATATCGGCGGCGAAGGGTTCTTCCGACAGTCGCTTGAGGACCGCGAGGTCGATAGTTTCGGGCATCTTGCGGAGTTCAGGCTCGTCGGGCACTCGTTCGAGGTCCCCCACCAGGGTAGCCAGATTGTCGAACCGGGGCTGCGAATCACGCCAGAAAAGCTTGGTGAGCGGAGCAAATCGGTGCTCCTCTACCGCGTAAATCTCTTCCTCGGTGAATTCGGCAGGTTCCATTTCCCTGCCTCCAGCACCCGCCAGCGTCCCGAAGGTGCCATCGCGCTGGTGACGGCCTGCGCGGCCCGCGATCTGTGC
>NCJP01000392.1 GCA_002278985.1 Erythrobacter sp. 34-65-8 | reverse complement strand
TAGAAGACGATCACCGCCAGCGGAGACGGCGCGGACACGACGCCGGCCAGCGCATGCTCGGCCGGATCGTCGGGACGGTCGCCGCCCATGGCCAGGGCCGCTGAGCCGAACCTGTTTTCGATCTGCGCCGAAAGCACGGTGTCGAGCAAGGCAACCGCTTCGCCGGTCACCTTCTCCAGCCGCGCCACACGTTCCACCACCATCGGCTGCAGCCCCGCCGGCAGGGTGGCCAGAACTTCGGCCGATACGTCTGCATCCAGCATGAGCAGGAGCACTGCAATCACCTGGGGATGCTCTTCCTCGACCAGCCCGGCCAGCACGGCAGGGGCAAGCCAGCGCGCAATCTCGACTGCCTGCGGCTTCGCTTCGGGGATGATCCGCTGCATCAGGCTGTCGCCCCGCACCGGGCCCACTGCACGGCCGAGCAGGGCACCGACCCGGGCTTCACGACCTGCGGCAGGCAGGGCCGCATTGTCAGCCTCGGCGACGAACCCGGCAATCGCCTCGGCGATCCGCTCAGGTTCGACTTCGCCGAGCCGGACCATGGCCGTGCCGACCCGCTGCAATTCGTCCGGCCCGAGCTGCGACAGCAGCGCCGCCGCCTCCTCTTCGCCGAGCAGCATGAGGAACACAGCGGCGCAGTCACTGGCGGCAATCGGTTCGAGCATCGTCATCGTTCAGTTCCCTGTGCCGGTGCGGCAAGCATTCGCTGGAGAGCGACCACCGCCCGGTCCGGCTGCTCGACCGCCAGCTGGCGGGCGAGCGCGACCTGTTCGCGCAAGGCATCGCCGGTCAGCGCGGGCGGGTCTTCCGACGGATTTTCGACGTCGATTTCATCATCGGCAGTTTCGACCGCCGGCTCGCTCTTGCCGCGCAAGATGGCGAGCAAGGGCCGCACCCCGAACAGCAGCACCAGCAGCAGCGCCAGCATGGCCGAGCCGTATCGCAGAGCGGTGGCGAACCAGCCGGTTTCGTAGAACGGCGGGTCTTCCAGCGTTGCCGGTTCAAACTTGCCGACCATCACGTTGACCTGGTCCCCCCGGTCAGCATCCGCACCGACGGCGGCTTCGACCAGCGCGCGCAGGCGGGCTTCGTTCGCC
>NCJP01000122.1 GCA_002278985.1 Erythrobacter sp. 34-65-8 | reverse complement strand
CGCTGCCCCGGGCGATAGTCCGGATCGGTCCAGGTCACGCGCAGTTCCGGCGCGCCAATCGTGTTGGTCCAGGTCGCCTTGGCCCGGTCGACCGTATCGCCCACCGCCGGGACCTTGCCGCCGACCTGCACGCGCGTGTCCATGTCGGACCAGACGACGTCGTAGACCTGTTCCTGTGTCTGGCCATCGGCGCTGACCCAGCCCTTGACCACCTGCACCCGGTCCAGATTGGCGCCTTCCGGGTCTTTCAGGGCCGAAATGAGGAAGGTCGGGGCCTTGCCTTGTTCCTTCAATGTGCCGCCCATCGGCACGCCGCGGGTATAGCCGGCCCTGACCCAGTCCCCCTGCCAGTCGGCCTCAGTGAAATCGAACCCGGCGAACAGCCGCACCACCATGCGCGATCCGGTGGTGGCATAGACTTCCCGCCGCATCATCGCGTCGAAGATTTCCGCCCGGGTGTTGGCGCGTGCCCAGACCGCGGCATAGCCGCCCGCGAGATAATGCCAGCCGAACCGCCCTTCGCGCGTGCCCAGGTTCTGCGATTCGAGCGCGCGCTTCGCATTGGGTTCGTTGCCGGTGTGCTTGCCGAAGAAATTGTCCTCGTCCGCCGTGGCGAGCGAGGTGTGGCTGTCGGTCGAGCCGATCATGCCGAAAGCGTAAGGGTTGGCCCCGGTCCGCTGCTCGATCGACAGGCCGCGCTTCAATGCCTCGCGCAGGTATTCGCCGGCCAGCATGGAATCGTCCTTGCCGGCGGTCAGCGGCAGGTTGCCCAGTTCCCAGCCGACGTCACCGAAGCTGGCGAATTCATCGTTGGGGGACAGGAACGGATGGCTCTCGCTGTCGCCCTTGATCTGGGTCGCCTCGACCACCGGCTCGCGCAGCGCGCGGCGGCGGGCATAGGCCGCGCTCATCGGGCCTCCTTTCGAATCGGTCAGCTCGAACATCAGCCCGTTGGAGACATTCGAATTGTGCGGGATGGCCAGCGCCTTGCCGCCGGTCGCCTTCTCGTAGGCGTCCATATAGTCCCACAACTGGTCGATCGCCCCGTCGAGGCCGGGATAGGGCAGGACAGTGCTGGTCCGGTCGTAACCGTCGCGGAACATGACCACCCGGTGCAGGTTGTTGCCGTCCGGCATCAGGGTGTACTCGAACCCGGCCAGCGGGGTGAACACGCCGGGTTCGTAGTACTTGTCGATGGTTGCAAGGTGATCGGTCCAGATCTCGCGGGTGTTTTCCTCGGCATCGGACTGGTCGCGCAAGGCTTCGGGCAGGGTGCCGTTGGACGCGGCCGTGATCAGTTCCGCCACCGCACGCTGCGAGCCTTCGGGCGATTCGTGCATCATGTCGTGCCAGCGGAGCAGGGTTTCGTCGCGGATCAGGAAACGCGGGGCATCATAGAGCCGCTTGGTCGCGCCCAGACCGTCCGAATGGTCAGCGATGACGAGGAAATCGAGCGGGCGGGCGAGCTTCGCCTTGAGCCCGGTGGTGGCGGTTACTTCCTCACCGCGCGCGAACTTGAGCGCTTCGTCCGGCCCCAGCCGGGTGCCGAAACCGAAGGCATCGATCGAATTGTCCGTATGCAGATGGGTGTCGCCCCACAGCGGCCGCTCGGGAAATTCGGCCAGGGCCACGGCAGCTTCGGCTTCGGCAACCACGGCGGCCTGGTCGCCGCAGGAAGCCAGCCCGGCAGCAAGTCCGATTACCAGTGCGGCATGGATCAAATTCTGGCGCATCGTTGCATTCTCCCCCGTCACCACAATGGCACGGCCAGCCGGGCCGTCAAGCCGCAGGGTTTACGTGCGCGTCAGGCCCGGCCGAGCTCGACCAGCTTCATTTCGACGGCGCTCCACAGCCTGCCCATCGCCCGCGATGCCTCGGATGAATTGGCGAACACGGGCACGGGTTCGCGGCGCAGCGCCATCTGTTCGACATGGCTGCTTTGCGGAATCACCGGCCAGCCCTTGCCATCGCCTTCGCGCACTTCGCGGTGCAGCTTGCGCCGCGAATCGTACATGGACAGCACCGGCAGGATGGGCGGATGGCTCCTGTGGTGCCGCGTCAGTTCATCGCGAACCTGGCCCAGGGCGCGGGACGCCAGCGGAGAAGGCGGCAGCGGCAGGAGCACGATATCGGCGGCCGCCAGGATCTGGTCGCTCACTTCGTTCATCATCGGCGGGCAATCGAGCACGATCCGGCGATAATCCGCGCGCAGATAAGCAAGCAGCTGGGCAAGGCGGGTCTTGCCCCCGATTCGCGCCAGCTGGACCGGCATCCCGCGCAGGCTTTCGTCCGCCTGAAGCAGGTCGAGCCGTTCGAACCGGCTTTGCTCGATCAGGTCGCGCGGGCGGCTGTCACGGTGGAACAGGGACATGGCCCGCGCTGTCCGCCGCGGCGGTGCGTCGAGCAGGAAACCGGCACCGCCCTGCTGGTCCAGATCCCACAGCAAGGTCGGATACTTGCCGACCTGCGCGCAACGCCAGGCAAGATCGACCGCAAGCGTGGTTTTGCCCACGCCGCCCTTGACGCTGTAAACCGCGATGACCGGCATGGACTGCGACCCCCTGTTTGCGCCTAAGTGCTTATACTTAGCGGGGTTGCAAGCGGATTAACCATTGTGCCCGGCTGCGGGACAGAAATCGCTGGCCGATTCATGCCGCAACGCGTGCCATGGTCGAGGGCAACTTGATTGCAAATGAAACCGGGTTCAAGGCGGCAGCCAGCCAGTCCATCACTTGTTGAAGAGTCGCCGATGCCGTCTCCCGCGCCGCTTGATCGCCAAACCCTGCGCCTCGCCTACCGGCAGGAGGAGCAGGCCTGCCTGACCGAGCGTCTGCGCCAGGCCGCTCCTGCCAGTGCGGTCCACGCCGAGGCTGCCGCCACTGCCAGTCGGCTGATCGCAGGCGCACGCCAGCGCAAGGCGAGCGGGCTCGATGCCTTCCTCCAGCAGTTCGGGCTCGATACCGAGGAAGGCATCGCCCTGATGTGCCTCGCCGAAGCCCTGCTTCGGGTGCCCGATGCCGCCACCGCCGATGCGCTGATCCGCGACAAGCTCGGCCCGATCGACTGGTCGGAGCACCTCGGCGAAAGCGGCTCGACCTTCGTCAACGCCGCCACGTTCTCGCTGATGCTGACGGGCGAAGTGCTGGAGCGGCCGGAAGATCACCAGCGCGGCATGGGCGCAGCACTCAGGCGCGCGATCGGCCGGGTGGGCGAGCCGGTCATCCGCACCGCGACCTTGCAGGCGATGAAGATCCTCGGCGGGCAGTTCGTGTTCGGGCGGACCATCGACGAGGCACTCAAGCGGGCCGCACCCGAACGCGCGAAAGGCGTGACTCACAGCTTCGACATGCTGGGCGAAGCGGCGATGACGATGGCCGATGCCGAACGCTATCGCCGGTCCTACGAGGCCGCGATTGACCGGCTGGCGCGCGAAACCGCCAGCGGGTTCCGCACCGCGCCGGGTATCTCGGTCAAGCTGTCGGCGCTCTATCCGCGCTACGACTTCTGGCACGCCGGGGCCGCGCTCGATCATCTGATACCAGTGGTGCGGGCGCTTGCCGCCAGGGCCCGCGATGCGGACATGCATTTCACCATCGATGCCGAGGAAGCGGAGCGGCTGGAGCCGTCGCTCGACCTGATCGAGGCGCTGGTCGCCGACGACGCGCTGTTCGCCCGGCCCGATGGCAGCCAGTGGGAAGGCTTCGGCCTGGCGGTGCAGGCCTACCAGAAGCGCGCGGTCCATGTCTGCGACTGGGCGGCCAGGCTGGCGCGGCGGCACGGGCGGCGGCTGATGGTCCGGCTGGTCAAGGGCGCTTACTGGGACAGCGAGATCAAGCTGAGCCAGGTGGGCGGTTTTGCCGATTACCCGGTGTTCACCCGCAAGGTCGCGACCGACGTGTCCTACCTCGCCTGCGCCGCGCGCCTGCTCGAAGCGAGCGACGTGATCTATCCCGCTTTCGCCACCCACAACGCCTACACCATTGGCGCGATCAAGGCGCTCGCCGGTGAGCGGGAGTTCGAATACCAGCGCCTCCACGGCATGGGCGAGGAGGTCTATGCCGAGCTGGCCCGGCTCGAAGGCAACCGCCCGACCCCGGTCCGCATTTACGCGCCGGTCGGCGGGCACAAGGACCTGCTCGCCTATCTGGTGCGCCGCCTGCTCGAAAACGGGGCCAACTCCAGCTTCGTCAACCGCATGGGCGATGCCGAAGTGCCGGTGGCAGACCTGGTGACCGATCCGGTGGCGGACCTCGCCGCGCTCGAGCCGCTGCGCAATCCGGCCATCCCCCTGCCCGGCGCGATCTTCCCGGGGCGCACCAACAGCGCGGGCGTCGATCTGGCGGACCCGCTGGTACGCGGGCCATTGCTGGAGCGGCTACAGGCGCTTGAAGGCGTGATGTGGCAGGCGGAACCGACCGGGACTGCAGGCAAGCCGGGCCAGACCTGCGCCATTGTCAGCCCGCAGGCCCATGCCCGGCAGGTCGGGCTGGTAACCGAAGCGAGCCTGTCCGACATCGACCGCGCCCTTGCCGCCGCACAGGCGATCCAGCCCGGCTGGTGCGCGCTGGGCGGCGAAAAGCGCGCGCTGCTGCTGGAAGCGGCGGCCGACCTGTTCGAACAGCATACCGACGAATTCCTCAGCCTGTGCCAGCGCGAGGCCGGCAAGACCCTGCTCGATTCCGTGCTGGAACTGCGCGAGGCGGTCGATTTCCTGCGTTACTACGCGGGCGAGGCACGCCGCCTGTTCAGCGCGCCTGTCCCGCTGCCCGGCCCGACGGGCGAGGAAAACCGCCTGAGCCATCACGGACGCGGGGTGTTCGCCACGATCAGCCCGTGGAACTTCCCGCTGGCGATCTTCATCGGCCCTGCCGCTGCCGCGCTGGCGGCGGGCAATGCCGTGGTGGCCAAGCCTGCCGAGCAGACCCCGCTGATCGCCAGTCTCGCCGTGCGTCTGTGCCACGAAGCCGGCATTCCGCAGGAGGTGTTCCAGCTCCTGCCCGGTGACGGCAAGGTCGGCGCGGCGATCACCTCCGATCCGCGCATTGCCGGGGTCGCGTTCACCGGTTCGACTGACACCGCCCGGGCGATCAACCGCAGCCTCGCCGCTCGCGAAGGGCCGCTCGGCATCCTGATTGCCGAGACCGGCGGGCAGAACGCGATGATCGTCGACAGCTCGGCCCTGCCCGAACAGGTGACGCGCGATGTGGTCGGCAGCGCCTTCCAGAGTGCGGGCCAGCGCTGCTCCGCCCTGCGGGTGCTCTACCTGCAGGAAG
>NCJP01000391.1 GCA_002278985.1 Erythrobacter sp. 34-65-8 | reverse complement strand
CCACGGTTCTACCCCATCGAAAAGCGGTGGCGAAGAAAGTGGAAGGCGTATGGCGTAAAACTACCCGCGGCATGCGAATTTATCTCAAGACGCCGCGCCTGGTCGGTTTGTTGGCAGTGACCCTGGCGGCCGCGGCCGGTAGCGCCATGGTGATAGTCAATACCGTTGTGCTCGTAAAAGAGATGGGCCGCACGCAGGGCGAGGTTGCACTTGCGCTGGCGGCCTATGGCGGCGGCTCCATGCTTGCCGCATTGGCACTTCCCAGACTTCTGAAGCGGGCGAACGATCGTAGCGTGATGATCCTGGGCGCCGGTTCGCTGGCGCTGACGCTCGCTGCACTGGGACTGGCATTGCCTGGTATCGGCAACCAAGCTCTTTGGTCCGTACTTCTTGTCGGCTGGCTGGCGATGGGAATTGCCTACCCATCCCGATCTTCCACCAGATCATCCGCACTTGGCAGAAGACGGTTCACAAGCGCACGCGCACGATTTCGTTATCGATGAACTGCATACAGCGTGGCCGGGCAAGGTTTAGCTCTTCGTGCAAGCGCAAAAGAGCGGCCCGTCCCAGAGGGACGGACCGCCCGCCGAGCGACCTGCGCCTGTCAGGAGGGATCAGGCAGCCCGCTCGGCAATTTCGACGGTTGCATCATCAATGATCGGATTGGCAGCTTCGTTATCCTCCGGCACCTCCGAAGGATTGAAGCGCATGATCTCCGGCACCCATGCTCCTGCTCGCGCCTTGGCCTCAGTCTCGCCAATGAAGTTGCCCGAGAAGATACGTTCGGCAGCGCTCGCCAGTTCGGCCTTCTTCGAGGCAGCATAGCGACTGACCAGTTCGGGACCGCCCGCAGCATCGAGCGCTTCTTCGAACGCGATGCGGCTGGGCCGGTAAGGCAGGTAGATGCCTGTCTGTTCAGGCACCGGCGCAGGTTCGGTTAGGACCGAATAGGTCAGGTCGATCACATTCGTTGTGGCTCTTTGTGTCGCTTCAAAAGGCGCCACCGGCCGGATCGGCGTTCGTTGGGTCGAAGTCTTGCCAAGGAGACGCACTGGCTTGCCGACTGGCAGACGATGGAGGCTGGCGGAGGTCTGCGTTCGTGGCGGGAG
>NCJP01000390.1 GCA_002278985.1 Erythrobacter sp. 34-65-8 | reverse complement strand
TCCGCAGCTCGCCCGCTCGGTCTATTACACCACGCGCGAAAATCAGGTGATCCGCGAAGAATTATTCGCCGCCATAGCCAGTGTGCTGGCCTTCGTGATGTCGTTGAAACGCGGCGAAAAACCGGTGCGCCCGCGCATCACCGTGCCTGTGGAACTGCAATTCGACGCCGAAGGCATGGCGGCCAAACCCGCACGCGCCTCTTAAGTCGCGCGTCCAAGACCCGTTCTGGAGAGCATGGAAACAAACCCCGCATCCTCTATCGTCAAGGCGCTCGGTGTCGGCAGCGGCGTGGACATGATCCAGCTGGCGGGTGATCTCGCCAAGGCCCGCTTTCAGGCCCAGATATCCCAGCTCGAATCCCGCAGCCAGATTCTCGAAACGAAGATTTCTGCCGCATCCACCTTGCGCAGTCAGGTCTCCCAGCTGTCCAGCGCGCTGGGTGAACGTATCCGCACGGGCGATCTGGCACCGATGCCCTCGATTGCGGACAGTGCGGTGGCCACGGCCCGCGGTACGCCGGGGGTTCGCGCAAGTGGCACTTATTCGCTCGAGGTGACCCAGCTTGCGTCGGCGCAAGTGCTTGCCAGCAGCGCTTTTGCCACTGCTCAGGATCAGGTCGGGGAAGGTACGCTGGCGATCCGCTTCGGCGCAGTCGATGGCGCTGTGTTTACCGAAGACACGGCCCGAACTGCGGTATCCATCGCGGTCAACGCCAGTGATACGCTGGAAACGCTGGCGGCCAAGATCAGCGGATCGGGCGAAGGGCTGGTCGCTTATGTCGCTACCAATGCCAGCGGCGCCCAATTGGTAATCAAGGGGCAGGAGGGCGTTCAGCAGGCCTTCGTGGTCGAAGGTATCAGCAGCGCCGCCATTCCTGCAGCAACCGCTGGCGATCTGTCGTACCTCACCTGGTCGCCAGCCACCGATGCCGGCCAGTTGCGGCAAGCTGCGGGCGGGGCTGCATTCCGGCTCGACGGGGTAGAAATGACAGCCGCGACCAATCAGGTGCGCGGCCTTCCCGCCGGACTGTCGCTGGAGCTGACCGGCACCAATATCGGCAACCCGACTACCATCGGCTTTTCGGAGCCGGTCGATGCCATCTCCGCCG
>NCJP01000121.1 GCA_002278985.1 Erythrobacter sp. 34-65-8 | reverse complement strand
GCGGCGCGGTTTCATCGGTGGCGTGGTGCTGCGCAACATTATCCTGCCCGAACTCGATATGGTGATCATCATGACATCGAACCGCGCTGAGGCGGAAGCTGCGTTTGGCGAAATCTGGCAGCAAGCGGGCGTAACACACGACGTACTCCGCGCGGCCGTATGCCCGACAGGAATGCCGCTTTGACCCCGGCCCTTTCTCGCCTCCGCCTCGGAGTCAACATCGACCACGTCGCCACCATCCGCAATGCGCGCGGCGGCGACCATCCTGATCCGGTGCGCGCTGCCGAAATCGTTGCCGCTTGCGGTGGTGACGGCATCACCGCCCACCTGCGCGAGGACCGGCGCCATATCCGCGACGAGGACCTCGCCCGCATCCAGGCGGCGACCAGCCTGCCGCTCAACCTCGAAATGGCAGCGACCGAGGAAATGCTGGCAATCGCGCTGCGCCACAAGCCCCACGCCGCCTGTATCGTGCCGGAGAAGCGCGAGGAGCGTACCACCGAGGGCGGGCTGGATGCAGCGGGCCTGCACAACCGCCTCGCTCCCATGGTGACGCGCCTCAGCGATGCCGGCATCCGGGTCAGCCTGTTCATCGAGGCGAACGAGCGCCAGCTCGATGCAGCCTTGCGGCTCGGCGCGCCGGTGGTCGAATTTCACACCGGCGAATATGCCCATGCCTTCGTTGACGGTGACCGGGACCGGACTGCGTCCGAACTCAAGCGCATCTCCGACATGGCTGCGCTCGCGGCCAAGAACGGGATCGAGCCCCACGCGGGCCATGGGCTCACTTATGAGAACGTGCAGCCGATTGCCGCCATCCCGCAGCTGGCCGAACTCAACATCGGCCACTACCTGATTGGCGAGGCGATTTTCTGCGGGCTGGAGCCAGCCGTCCTGCGCATGCGCGAGCTGATGGACGAGGCGCGGGGATGATCATCGGGCTCGGCTCCGACTTGTGCAACATCGAGCGCATCCAGGCCGTGCTCGACCGTCGCGGCGAGCGGTTCGAGCGGCGGGTTTTCACCGAGGTCGAGCGGGCCAAGGCGGCCAAACGTCCCTTCACCCGTGCCGGCACCTACGCCAAGCGGTTTGCCGCCAAGGAAGCGTTCTCCAAGGCGGTCGGCACCGGCTTCCATCGCGGCGTTTATATGAAAGACATCGGCGTGGTGAACGCACCATCAGGTGCACCCACCCTGGCCCTGGCGAACGGCGCGGCCAAGCGCCTTGCGGAAATGACGCCGGACGGCCATGAGGCGGTTATTCATCTCACCCTCACCGACGATCATCCATGGGCCCAGGCCTTCGTGATCATCGAGGCCCGTCCGCTTTGAGTATTCCCGTGACAGACGCTGCATCCGAACCAAGCATTGCATCGGCCCGGCCGGCCAAGGAAGAGGTCAACTGGCTGGCCGAATTGCGGGGGCTTGCCGTCATGCTGCTGGCGGTGCTCGCCTTCCACAGCTTCATCGCCAAGCCGTTCTACATTCCCAGCACCTCGATGATGCCCAACCTGCTCGTGGGTGACCGGCTGGTGGTGAGCAAGTACCCCTACGGCTGGAACTGGTCGTCGGTCTCGTTCCACCTGCTGCCGCGGGCCGAATGGCGGGTGTGGCCGGCTAAGCCGGAATACGGCGACATCGTGATCCCGGTCCATCCCCTGCGGGACGAGGACTACATCAAGCGCGTGGTGGCTCTGCCCGGTGATACGATCGAGGTGCGGGGCGGACGGATCGTGCTGAACGGTACAGCGATTCCGCAGCGCATCGAACCGGCCCTGCGGATGCCCGTCGCCAGCGACCAGCATCTTTGCGGCATGCCGGCCCGCCCGTGCCTTGCCGACTTCGACATGTACCGCGCACGAAGCGAGGACGGCACCCCGGTGTTCGAACTGCCCGTAGCCCGCGAGACCCTGCCCAATGGTGCGACCTATCTGGTGGTGAACGAAGACTACGATGGCGGCTTCGACAACTTTGGACCGCTCACAGTGCCGCAGGGCCATGTGTTCGTGATGGGTGACAACCGCGACCATTCGGCTGACAGCCGCGCCCCGGTCGATCCGTATGGCGGCGGCGGCCTCGGCGGCCCTGTCCCGCTGGAAAACATCGGCGGCCGGGCCGAATTCATCACCTTTTCGCTGGACGGAACAACCGGCTGGAACCCGGTCAGCTGGTTCACCTCGCTGCGCGGGGAACGGGCGTGGAGTTCCCTGCGCCCGGCCATCGCCGAAGAGGGCGCGCGCGAGTGAGCGCTGGCCCGCCCGAAGCAGAAGACATGGGCGCGAGCCCGACCCGGATCGAAAGCACCCGCCTGCGCTTTGAAGCCGCCCGCGCCCTGGTCTGGGCATCGGTCATCGGGCTGGTGGTGCTGGCGATCTATATCTCGCAGTCCCTGCTGGTGATCTTCGGCGCTCTGGTGTTCGGCGCGATGATCGACGGCGGCGCGCGGTTGCTGGGCCGGGTGCTGAAGATCGGGCGCAGCTGGCGGGTGGCGATCGTGCTGCTGCTGACCGTGGCCTTCTTCATCTGGCTGGTCATATTCGCCGGAGCGCAGCTGGCTGAGGAAGCAGCGGAATTTCCCCAGATTGTGACCAAACAGGCCGGCGAACTGCTGGCGCTGCTGCGCCAACACGGGATTGCCGTCAACACCAGCGACCTCCAGTCGATGGCCGGCAACCTGATGAGCGGCGTCGGCAGTGTCACCCGTGCGATCGGCGGGTTGTTCGGCGGGCTGACGACGCTGCTGCTGATCGTGATCATCGGGATCTATCTCGCCTTCGACCCGCGCGCTTACGAGCGTGGAGTCGCCTGGATGGTGCCGGAAGACTACCGTCCGGCCTTCTTCGACACGCTCAGCCATCAGGCCTATACCATGCGTCGCCTGCTGGCCGGGCGGCTGCTGGGAATGGTGATCGAGGGCGTATTCACCTGGGCCATGCTGGCGATCTACGGCGTGCCCATGGCCGTGCTGCTGGGCCTGCTGACGGGCCTGCTGGTGTTCATCCCCAACGTCGGCGCGATTATCTCCGGCGTCCTGATGGTCCTGGTCGGCTTTTCAGGCGGGACGGAGATGGGGCTCTACACGATTTTCGTCTATTTGCTGGTCCAGAACTTCGACGGTTACGTCATCATACCAATGATCGCCAAGAAGACCGTCGATCTTGCCCCCGCGCTGGTGCTTTCGGCTCAGCTGGTGTTCGGGGTGCTGTTCGGTATCCTCGGGCTGGCCCTGGCTGATCCGCTGCTGGCCATGATCAAGGTCGGGCTGGAACGACGGGCAGCGCGGATCGACCAGCATGACGCGATGGAGGCAGAGGCAGGATAATGGCGCGCAAGTTCCTTTACGTGGTGGCGGCAATCGTCGTGCTGTTCATTGCCGGCGGTTTCATTCTGGCGATCTGGTGGCAGGATCTGACCCGGGCGGTGTTCGTGCCCGGCGATGCCTTCGTCGCTCAGGCGCCGCTCGAAGTGAGCGCCTACGACGATCCCGCCATGTGGCTGTCTCGCCCCGGCATGGGCATGAATGACCCGGCCCGGTGGCAGCCCGCGCAGCAACGGGAAGGCACCGCTGTCCCCACACCCGCCGATGGCGCTGCGCCCGCCTTCGCCGTCTTCTTCATCCATCCGACCAGCCACCTTGACCGGTCGAGCTGGAACGCTCCGCTGGATGACGCTGATTCGCAGCGGATCGCGCAGATCTACATTCGCGGCATGGCCAGCCCGTTCAACCGGGCGAGCGAAATCTGGGCGCCGAAGTATCGCCAGGCCACGTTCGGTTCCTTCCTGACCGATACGCCCGATTCCGAGAAGGCCATTGCGGCAGCGTATGACGATGTGCGCCAGGCGTTCGAATTCTTCGTGTCCAGCATCGATCCGGACATGCCGATTGTCCTCGCCGGGCACAGCCAGGGATCGCTCCATCTCCTGCGCCTGATGCGGGAGGAGCTGGCAGGCAGCCCGCTCGCGCCGCGCATCGCCGCGATCTATGCTGTGGGCTGGCCGATCTCGGTTCCGCACGATCTCCCGGCGCTGGGCTTTCCCGCCTGTGCCACGTCGGCGCAGGCGGGCTGCGTGATGAGCTGGTCAAGCTATGCCGAGCCGGCCGACCCTTCCGATGTGCTGGACAGTTACGCGGCATCGACCGGATTTGACGGAAAGCAGCGCGGCACCAGCCCGATCCTGTGCACCAATCCCCTGACCGGGGCCGTGGGGGGAACGGCCGAGGCATCCCGCAATCTGGGCACGCTCATTCCGGAAAAGGATTACGTCTCGGGCACGCTCCGGCCGGGTGCTGTCCCCGCCCGCTGCGACGAGCACGGGCTGCTGCTGATTGGCGATCCACCAGAAGTCGGTGACGCAGTGCTGCCCGGCAACAACTACCACGTTTACGATATCCCGCTGTTCTGGGCGAATGTGCAGGCAGACGTGGTGCAGCGGGTCGAGGCATGGACCAGGGCGCCCCGGTAACCGACCGGGCACCGGAGTTCCGTGCGCTCCTGCCGGACGGCGGTGTGCTGCTGGCGCTCGACCTCGGCACCAAGACTATCGGAATTGCCCTGTGCGATGCGGGCTGGCGCTTTGCCAGTGCAGGCAAGACCATGCCGCGCGGCAAGTTCGGGCGTGACCGGGACGCTCTGGCGGCTCTGGTCAGGGAGCGCAGCGTGCGGGGCGTGGTGATCGGCCTGCCGCTCAACATGGACGGCAGCGAGGGGCCGCGCGCCCAGGCCAGCCGTGCCTATGCCCGCAACCTGGCCGCAGCGCTGGGCCTGCCGGTGCTGCTGTGGGACGAACGCTGGTCGACCGCCAGCGCCGAACAGGCCATGATCGGGCAGGACATGAGCCGGGCGCGCCGCGCCGAGAAGATCGACAGCCATGCCGCCGCAGTCATCTTGCAGGCGGCAATCGACGCGCTGACCGGCGCCGCGTTCTAGGCCATCGCGCCGCGGTTGCGGGTCGCGGTGGCGGCAACCAGCCGCGATCCGCTTGCCTCCGCCTCCCGCCAGATCGCATCCCGGTGCGCCTTGTCCCGTGCTTGCTCCGCACGCGCCTCGAAAGCTGCCAGCCGCAGGCGGTCGCTTGGATGGGTCCGGCCAAAATGGACTGCCAGTTCGAGCGCGTCCTCGCTGCCGCAGGCGACGGCCAGCCGCAGGAAGGTTTCAGTAGAGTTAGGGCTGAGCACACCGGTAACGGTGTCGCTGCCCGGATCGAAACCATACTGATCAAACCAGCCCTGCGCCGGATTAGTCGCCATCACATTGAGCTAGACTGACAGGCTCTTGGGCGGCAGCTGCGAATGGACA
>NCJP01000120.1 GCA_002278985.1 Erythrobacter sp. 34-65-8 | reverse complement strand
AACGCCCTGTTCGTCGAGATCGACCAGGGCCAGACCGCGTTGGGGGGCTCGGCGCGCGCTCATGTCATATCCTTTGCCAGTCGCACGCCGGTGAATTGCCAGCGCTGGTCGGGGTAGAAGAAATTGCGGTAGCTGGCGCGCGAATGCCCGCGCACCGTGGCGCAGCTCGCCCCGCGCAGCACCACCTGCCCGCTCATGAACTTGCCGTTGTATTCGCCCACCGCACCCGCCGCCGGGCGGAAGCCGGGATAGGGGAGGTAGGCTGAGCGGGTGAACTGCCAGCCATCGCCGAACAGGCTCTTGCTGCCGACCGGCGCCACCGGGCCTGCCTCGTCCATCTGGTTGCCTGAGGCGGGATCGTGCGCCTGTGCCATGGCCTCCCACTCGAACTCGGTCGGCAAGCGGAAACCGGCCCAGCTGGCAAAGGCATCGGCCTCGTAAAAGGAAACGTGGGTGACCGGGGCGTGGGGATCACGCGGCTGCCAGCCAGACAAAGTGAAATGCTCGCCCTCGCGCCAGTAGAGCGGCGCCGCGATCCGTTCCGCCTGCACCCAGCCCCAGCCGTCAGCCAGCCACAGCCGCGCGTCGGCATAACCGCCCGCCGCGATAAATGCGTCCCACTCGCCGTTGGTCACCAGCCGGTCAGCCAGTGCGAACGGCTCCAGCAAGGCGCGATGGCGCGGCCCTTCGTTGTCGAACGCAAAGCCGGGCCCGTTGTGGCCAATGTCGACGATCCCGCCGGGGTGGGTGTGCCAGCCCGCAGTTCCGCGCCCACGGCCCAGCGATCCCCCGCGAAGGCGGGGGTCTCGTTCGCCCGGGCCGGCCGTGGCGCTTTGCCGACTGAGATCCCCGCCTTCGCGGGGACTCACATCTTGAGCACTGTAAGCCACCCCCAGCGGGTTCTGGAACAGGGCGTGCTTGATATCGGTCAGCAGCAGTTCCTGGTGCTGTTCTTCGTGGGCAATGCCCAGCGCGATCAGGCCGGAGAGCCGATCCTCGCGCAGGAGTGGTTCCATGGCCTCGTCGACATGCTGCCGCCAGCGGACAATCTCCGCCACCGTCGGGCGCGACAGCATCCCGCGCCGGGGCCGCGCCAGCCGCGCACCTTCAGCCTCGTAATAGGAATTGAACAGGAACGGCCAGCGCTCGTCATAAAGGCGATAGCCGGGCGCATGGTCGCGCAGCAGGAAGGTTTCCCAGAACCAGGTTGTATGCGCGATGTGCCACTTGGCGGGGGAGGCATCGTCCATCGACTGGATCGTGGCATCCGCTTCCGACAGCGGCGCAACCAGCGCCAGGCTGCGCGCCCGCGTGTCGCGAAAGCGCGCGGCCAGGGCCTGCTGGCCGAGGCCCGGTGCTGCCATGTTCATCGCCAATCCCCTGCATTGCCGCTCAGCTGGAATAATGACCCAACGCCAGACGGCTGCAAAGGTTCATGCGGCAGCGCGTGTCTAGGCAGCGGCGCGGGTTTCCTTCGCCTCGAGATTGAGCATCTCGGCGATGAGGAAGGCCAGTTCCAGCGATTGCGCCGCGTTGAGGCGCGGATCGCAATGGGTGTGATAGCGGTCACCCAATGCCTCGTCGGTAATCGCCACCGCGCCGCCCACGCATTCGGTCACGTCCTGCCCGGTCATTTCGACATGGATGCCGCCCGCATGGGTGCCTTCCGCGCGGTGGACCGCGAAGAACCCGCACACTTCGGCCAGGATGCGGTCGAACGGGCGGGTCTTGTAGCCGCTGTCCGCCTTGATCACGTTGCCGTGCATCGGGTCGCAGCTCCACACCACCGGGTGCCCTTCGCGCTTGACCGCGCGCACCAGCGCCGGAAGCCCGGCCTCGACCTTGTCGTGCCCGAACCGGCTGATCAGCGTGATCCGCCCGGGTTCACGGCCCGGGTTGAGCTTGTCGAGCAGGCGGAGCAGCGCATCAGGCTCAAGGCTCGGCCCGCACTTCATGCCCAGCGGGTTGCCGATCCCGCGGCAGAACTCGATATGCGCGCTGCCGGGAAAGCGGGTGCGGTCGCCAATCCAGACCATGTGTGCGCTGGTATCGTACCAGTCACCGGTCAGCGAATCGCGCCGGGTCATGGCCTGCTCGTAAGGCAGCAGCAGGGCCTCGTGGCTGGTGTAGAAGCTGGTGCCCTGCAGTTGCGGCACAGTGCGCGGATCGACCCCGCAGGCTTCCATGAAGTCGAGCGCTTCGGAAATGCGGTTGCTGATCTCGCCGAACTTGTCCGCCCACGGGCTGCGGCCCATGAAATCGAGCGTCCACTGGTGGACCTGGCGCAGGTTGGCATAGCCGCCCCCGGCAAAGGCGCGCAGCAGGTTGAGCGTCGCCGCCGCCTGGCTGTAGGCGCGGACCATGCGCTGCGGATCGTTGCGGCGGATGTCCGGATCGAACTCGATCCCGTTGACGTTGTCGCCGAAGTAGCTCGGCAGGGTCACCCCGCCCTGCGTTTCGGTGTCTGAACTGCGCGGCTTGGCAAACTGGCCGGCCATGCGCCCCACCTTCACCACCGGCAGCTTGCCGGCAAAGGTCATCACCACCGCCATCTGCAGGATCACCCGGAAGGTGTCGCGGATGTTGTTGGGATGGAATTCGGCGAAGCTTTCGGCGCAGTCCCCGCCCTGGAGCAGGAAGGCCTTGCCGCTGGCGACATCGGCCAGATCGGCCTTGAGTGCGCGCGCCTCGCCCGCGAACACCAGCGGCGGATAGTTCGCCAGCACGCCTTCGACTTCGGCCAGGGCAGCGGCATCTTCGTACACCGGCAGGTGCCGGGCTTCGTGTGCCTTCCAGCTGTCAGGAGTCCAGTCGCGAGCCATTGTCTGTCTTCACTTCATCATTGCGTCAGGCGCGGCAATGCGCCGACCATCCCTCAAGCGCATGGGCGGCGCATTCGCAAGCGCAATAAATCTGCACCGGGCCAAGGCTGCCCTTGGCGGCGCCAGCCAGACTGCCGCTGTCAGCGGCCGCTGACAGCCTCGGCGCGGGCCGCATTGTCCTGCGCCAGGGCCTGCCCTTCCGGGATCACGGCCAGCCGCCAGCCGCGCCGGTTACCGAAGTATTTGGCCGCCAGCGCCTGCATCGCTTCAGGCGAGGTCTGGGTATAGTCCGACAACAGCGAGCGCAGCAGCTGGACCCGCTGCGGATCAGAGGTCGCTCCGCCCAGCTGGTACATCCAGAACTGGTTGCCGGTCGAAGCCCGCTGGACCAGCTGGCGCAGCGGCTCGGTCACGCGGGCGAGTTCGTCGGGCTCGGCCGGGGTGGTGGCGAGATCGCGGGCGATCCGTTCCGCCACTTCGAAGAATACCGGCACGTCTTCCGGTTTGAGCTGGCTGATCGCGGTCAGCCTGCCGCCGGAAGCCAGATCGACCGGCCAGCTTGACGAAATCTGCGGCGCATAGCTGGCACCGGCCCGTTCGCGCATGGCATCGATCAGGCGGTTGTTGAACAGGTCCATCAGGATTTCGAGCTGGCGCGATTCAGGCAGCCCCGCCGCCCCTGCCCCGCCCGGCCAGGCGATCACGGCAGCCGCCTGGTTGGCATCGCCGCGGTGGGTCAGGATGACGGGGGCTGCGCGGGCTTCCGGGAAACCGGTCGAGCGGTTGATGACTGCGGCCGGCAGGGGCTGGCGTGGTGCCAGCGCGCCGAACGTGCGCCGCAATGCCTCGACCGCGCGGTCACGGTCGAATTCGCCGAAGATGGCTACTTCCACCGGGCCTTGTGCCAGCAGCGGCTCCCATGCCTGGCGGAAGCCTTCCGGCGTCGCCCCGCTCAGCGCCGCCTTGTCGGGCGTGGCGAAGCGCGGATCGCGGTCACGCACCAGATATTCCAGGTCACGGCCAAGCACACCGCCGGGGCTGGCGGCATAGCTTTCATAGGCCAGTTCCGCCCCTGCCCGTGCGCGCAGCACGGGATTGGCATCCCAGCGCGGCATTCCGAGCTTGGCAGCAAACAGGTAGAGCTGGTCCGCCAGGTCCGCGTCGCGGGTCTGGGCGGAGAAGGTGAACACCCCGTCCTCGATGGCGAAATCGAACCCGAGCTTGCGCCCGGTGGCGATCCGGTCAAGCTCGTCCTGCCCCAGCTCGCCCAGGCCCGAGCCGACCAGCGCCATCTTGCCGATTGATTGCACCAGTTCGCAGTGCCCAATCCGACATAGTTCGTCGATCAATGCGCGACGATCATCGCGTTCGGTGATGCGCAGCTGTACCTTGATCAATTCATGATCGCTCAGTGCGCGCTCCAGTTCGGCCTGCACGCCCTCGGTCAGGCCGTTTTCGGATACGATCAGCACCGGCTTCAGATGATGGCCGATGGATTTGTAGTGTTTCTTCTGCTCGTTGGTGAGCGGCATAATTCGACCCTTGCGTCGGAACCTGGATAAACGGCCGCTAGTGTAACCGAGAGGTTCCGGGTCGCACAGGTGAGGTAACAGCTTGGCTCGCTTCAAGACCTGCGCGTGCTGGCTGAAAGAACACCTGGGCGATCCCAGTGTGAGGGTGACGCAGCGCGACGGCTGTCCTTCGAGCGCCAGCTCCAGGCGGCCGGAGATACAGAAGAAGGATCACATTTTGCCTGAGTGAAGTGCTCGCGCAGATTCTTGAGGCGGTGGACGGTAAGCGTGTAGACCTTGTAGTTTCCGATATGGCACCCAATATGAGTGTTATGAAGCCTGATCAGGCTCGTGCGTTTTTTATTAGCGAGCTGGCGCTGGATTTGGCCATGCGCGTTTTGCGTCCGGGTGGCGATTTTCTGGTCAAGATATTTCGGGGCGACGGCTTCGACGCTAACCCGAAGGGTATCCGCCAGAGCTTCGATCAAGGTGCGGATATGCAAGCCTTTGTCCAGAGACCGTTCTTGCGAACAGTGAATGCTGGCGCGAGGTTTTCGCGCCGATCCGGCGCAAGCGGGCTAACATTGTTTCATACGGGGTTACAGACCAACTCGCGTGTTTGGGCGGGTTGTGTAGTAAGTTAGCAAGAGCAGCCAACAGGGCCGTCACGCGGGCCAACGACAGCGGGTCTGTTCCAGAGGGTAACGAATTTGAATGACATGGCAAAAAACCTGATCCTGTGGTTGATCATCGCCGCCGTCCTGGTGACGGTGATGAACAACTTTGCCAGCCCGACCGAGCCGCAGACGCTCAATTATTCGCAATTTCTTGAGCAGGTCAGGGAAGGCCGTGTCGAACGCGTAACTGTCGACGGCTTCGTGATCATCGGCAAGCGCAGCGATGGTGAGAGCTTCAAGACGATCCGTCCGGCTATCCAGGACAACGGTCTTATTGGTGACCTGATCAACAACAACGTCAAATTTGATGTGCGTCCC
>NCJP01000389.1 GCA_002278985.1 Erythrobacter sp. 34-65-8 | reverse complement strand
CTCCGGCCCGACCTTCGCGCACGAAGTTGCCGCTGGCCTGCCGACTGCGGTAACACTGGCCTGCAGTGGCGGGGAAGAACAATGGAACCGACTGAAACCGGTTATCGCCCGACCGCAATTCAGGCCCTATTATTCGGATGACGTGATCGGGGCCGAAATTGGCGGTGCGGTCAAGAATGTGCTTGCGATTGCCTGTGGCGTTGTGGACGGACTGGGGCTCGGTCAGAATGCGCGGGCGGCCCTTATCGCGCGCGGTTATGCAGAGATGCTGCGTTTTGGCGAGGCGCTCGGCGCAGGGCGGGACACGCTGGCCGGGCTGTGCGGCCTTGGCGATCTGGTCCTGACCTGCTCGTCCACCTCCAGCCGCAACTTCTCTCTCGGCAAGGCTTACGACGATACCGGTGATTACGACAAGGCGTCGCGACAGTTCCGCGAAGGCAATGCCATCCGGCATCGGCTGGCAAGGAAGTGGTCACGCAAGCACTGGCGGAGGTCGGTCGAAGCGCGACTGGCGGCGCCGCCAATTTCGACCCAGCTCGACGCGACACCTGGCTTCACCCCGATCTTCATCGTGGGAATGCCCCGCAGCGGCACCACCCTGCTGGCCGAGCTGCTGTCGCGACGCGCAGGTGTCTGCAACCGCGGCGAGTTGGCGACGCTGCACGGATTGGCCACCAGCCTGGAGTTGGGGGGCGTGCCCGAGCGGGAAGCATTGCAACGCGCGGCAGCGAAATACGCACAGCAATCCCGCCAGGATGATGCATCAGGCGCCCGCTGGTTTCTCGACAAGCAGCCACTCAATTTCCGTTACGTCGATCTCGCTCTTGCCCTGTTCCCCGATGCAAAAATCATTCATTGCCAGCGCAATCCACGTGATACTGCGCTGTCTTTATGGATGCAATGCTTTCTTGAAGATGCGCAAGGCTACAGTTACGACTTCAGCGATATCGCACTGGTGATGCGCGATGCCACGCGCATGATGCGCCGCTGGCACGCGCGTCACCCAACTGCAATCCAAAGCATCCGTTACGAAGAGATGGTTGTTGCACCCCAGACCTCGATGACGGCATTGGGAGAATGGCTCGGGCTGCCGGATCCGGCATCGCGACCCACTGCACC
>NCJP01000388.1 GCA_002278985.1 Erythrobacter sp. 34-65-8 | reverse complement strand
TCCCAACCCAGCGGGTCGCCATCCATCACGTCCACGCCCTGCGCGGCCAGTTCATCGCGGATCGCATCCGACGCGGCGAAGTCCCTGGCGGCGCGCGCCTCCGTGCGGCGGGCAAGCGCCGCGTCAATTTCAGCCTCGGTGATGGTTGCAGTGACCGGTCGCAGACGCAGGTCCGCGCGGGTGAGGTTGAGGAGGTCAAGGCCGAGGACCGATGCCATCGCCGCGGCCAGATCAGCCTTCGTACCAACATCAACTTTCTTGGCCGCCAACACATCATCAAGCGCGGTGAGCGCGACGGCAGTGTTGAGATCGTCGGCAATGGCAGCATCGAACTTGTCGAGCATCGGCTGCAGCTTGCCCCAGGCGCCACCCTGAATCTGTTTCAGGGTCCATTCCGCTTTCTGCTCCAACGGCGCATCTAGATCGGTGGATGCCGCCGCAAGTTCAGCATGACGGGCTTTCAGCGC
The DNA here is from genome assembly GCA_002278985.1 of Erythrobacter sp. 34-65-8. Taxonomy (GTDB): domain Bacteria; phylum Pseudomonadota; class Alphaproteobacteria; order Sphingomonadales; family Sphingomonadaceae; genus 34-65-8. The sequence continues at coordinate 656 of NCJP01000388.1, read as the reverse complement.
CTCTACCGCCATTACCATCCGCTTCAGCCGCGTCAGCGCCGCGCCCAGCCCTTCCCAGCTGAACTCCAGCTCACTGCGGTAATGCGCTTGCAGGCACATCAGGCGGTAGGCGAGCGGGTGGTAACCCTTGTCGATCAGCAGTTGGATGCGCAGAAACTCGCCGGAGGACTTGCTCATCTTCCCTGATCGTTCGACGAGGAAATTGTTGTGCATCCAGATGCGGGCGCCGCTGTTTTCAGCCCGGTCCAGCCCGTTGGTGCAGCAATGCGCCTGGTTCTGCGCGATCTCGTTCGGGTGGTGGATTTCGCGGTGGTCGATGCCGCCGGTGTGGATATCGAACGGGAAGCCGAGCACCTGTCCGCTCATCACCGAGCACTCCAGATGCCAGCCGGGCGCGCCCTTGCCCCACGGCGAGTCCCACTCCATTTGCCGCGTCTCGCCCGCAGGGGTCCTGCGCCAGATGGCGAAGTCGGCGGCGTTGCGCTTGCCCTCCACGCTCTCGATCCGGCCCTCTCCGTCTTCGGTGACAGCGCGCGCCAAACGCCCGTAATCGGCCACGGTGGACACATCGAAATAGAGCCCGCTTTCCAACTCGTAGCAGTGCTTGTCCGCTATCCCCTTGGCAAATTCGATCATCTGCTCGACGTAATCGGTGG
>NCJP01000387.1 GCA_002278985.1 Erythrobacter sp. 34-65-8 | reverse complement strand
CCGCCCTTCCGCACCAAGGCGATAGCCGGCGAGCACCACGACATAGCCTTCCGGCACCAGCGCGCGGGCGACAAAACCGTAATCCTGCGGATCGCCGCTGCGCCAGCTTCCGCCATGCGCGAAGATCACCACCGGGCGGGGCTCTGTCCTTCCGGATTTGCTGTAAACCAGCAGCTTCTGAGAAGCATTGGCGCCGATCCGGACCTGCTCGACCATCTCTACACCGCGCGTCCCGCCAGTGATCCGGTCAACTGTATCGAGAACTGCGGGTCCATTGCGGGCGATCGCATATTGCAATGTCAGCCAGCAGGTCAGGATCAGCAGGCCGAGTGCAATCAATAGCCACCACATGCGTCGTGAACCCCTATGCTGCCTTGCCGACATTGACCGATCACTTTCACTGCGCGGATGTTCCGGCGCGATCTTCATACGCGATTGTTGCGCGTTCAACGATGCGCGCCGCAATGCGATCCTGCAACATGGTTTTCGCCTGCAGGTCGGAATAGGTCATGATGTCCGCGCTTGCGGAGGGTGCAGAGGCAGGGTGTGGCGGCAGCGCAGGGAAAGTGCGCAGGGCCAGACACAGCGGATGTCAGCCCTATTACCAGGCGGCGCGTTCAGCCGATCAACTTGCGCGCAACCTTCTCCACCAGAGGGATGTCGTCCGCCACCTCGCCCAGAACGACGATGTCTCCGCCGGGTATACGGCGGATCATGACGACGCCGAACTCGGCCCCGTCGGCATTGATGGAGGTAAAGGGGTGGCCTTCCAGCGCACGCAGTTGACGCAATATTGCAGGCCTGGGCTCAGTCAGCGGCGCAAGGTCCTTGCCCGCTTCCTGTTTGCGCAGCTGGCGTTCCGTCTGGACCACACCTTTCAGGCCCCCATCGGTCTCCGCAAGGAAACCGGCAAGCTCGCCCCGCCCGATCCCGACTCGCTGGGCATGGGCCAGCACGGTGGCATATTCGGTCAGCCGGGTTTTGTCGTAATCCGCACCGAAGACCAGTTTGACGACCGGGGTCATGGGCGCGCGATCCTGGCAGGAAAGCCCGTTTTCCGCGATCAGTTCCTCGAATTCCTCCGGCGCTTCCCGAGCGACAAGACAGACATCATAAGCGCGGCCGACTGCGG
>NCJP01000386.1 GCA_002278985.1 Erythrobacter sp. 34-65-8 | reverse complement strand
CACGTTGATCCCCGAACTGAGGCCGAGACACAGCCCTTCCTCGCGCAGCAGGCGGGCAACCCACATCAGCCCTTCCTCGTCGGAAATGCGGTACTGGGTGTCGATCGGTGCGCCTTCGAGGTTGGCGGTAATCCGCCCCTGCCCGATCCCTTCCGCGACCGAGTTCCCTTCGGCCTTGAGCTCGCCGGTGGCATAATAGCTGTAGAGCGCCGCGCCATGAGGGTCGGTCAGGGCAATGGTGACCTTCTCGTCGCGTTCCTTGAGCCCCAGCCCGACCCCGGCGATGGTTCCGCCGGTTCCTGCAGCGCAGGTAAACCCGTCAATCCGTCCTTCGAGCTGGTCCCACAGCTCGGCGGCCGTGCCTTCGATATGCGCCCGGCGGTTGGCAATATTGTCGAACTGGTTAGCCCAGACTGCGCCGGGGGTTTCTTCCGCCAGGCGGCGCGAGGTGTGGACGAAGTGCCCGGGGTTGGCGAACTTGGTGGGCGGCACGGTGACCAGCTCGGCCCCCAGCGCGCGCAGGGTGGCCATCTTTTCCTGGCTCTGGTTGTCCGGCATGACGATGATCGTCTTGTAGCCGCGGGCATTGGCCACCAGTGCCAGGCCGATGCCGGTGTTGCCCGCCGTGCCTTCGACAATCGTTCCGCCAGGTTGCAATTCGCCCTTGGCCTCGGCGTCAAGGATGATGCCGAGCGCGGCCCGGTCCTTCACGCTGGCGCCGGGATTGGCAAATTCGCACTTGCCCCAGATTTCACAGCCGGCCGCCTCGCTCGGCCCCTTCAGCAGGACGAGCGGCGTGTTGCCGATGAGATCGAGCGTGTCGGTCGCGATGTGGCCTGAGATCATGCCTTGCGAACTAGGCGTTCAGGCCGGTTGTCGCAACGAAGATCAATCTTCAGGGGCGATAGTGACCCTGAGGCCATCGAGGTCAGCGGTGAAGGCCAGCTGGCATGACAGGCGCGAGGTCTCGTCGCGATGGTCGCTGCTGTCGAGCAGGTCGTTTTCATCCTCGCTCATTGCCGGAAGCTGGCCGACGAAGGCGGGATCGACATGGACATGGCAGGTCGCGCAGGAACAACAGCCGCCGCACAGGGCCAGCAGTTCGTCGAACCCGTTGTCCCGGATCGCTTCCATCACGGT
>NCJP01000385.1 GCA_002278985.1 Erythrobacter sp. 34-65-8 | reverse complement strand
AAGCCGGGCATGAGCGTCACCGCGAATATCGTGACGCAGGTGGCGCAAAACGTGGTGACCGTGCCGAATGCGGCGATCGTGACGCAGGCGGGCGCGAAATATATCTTGGAACCGGAGACGCCGTTGTCGGATGCTGAATTGCTGGCAATTTTTCTGCGCACCGGCATGAAGGGCAAGAGTGCTGTGGATCTGGCGCGCGAGTTGCTTGGCAGATACGGCAGCCTGACGCGCTTATTCGCCGCCGGGCTGAACGATTTTTGTGCGGTCAAGGGCATGGGGCCGGCCAAGTTCGTGCAACTGCAAGCCGTGCTGGAAATGGCCCGTCGGCTTTCCCGCGTCTGCGCTGCCTGCGCAGCCCGGCCGCGAGGGCCGGTAAAATAGTCATGGATCCACGGATGGTCCGTCGCCAGCAATTCATCGATTGTGCCCACGGCCACCACCTTGCGATCGGCCAGCACGGCCACGCGGTCGCAAATCTCGTACAGCGTATCGAGATCATGCGTGATCAGGAACACGGTCAGCCCCAGCGTTTCCTTCAATTCCTTGGTCAGCTGATCGAATTTGGCCGCCCCGATCGGGTCGAGACCGGCGGTTGGCTCGTCAAGGAACAACATTTCCGGATCAAGCGCCAGCGCGCGGGCGAGGCCGGCACGTTTGCGCATCCCGCCTGACAATTCGGAGGGAAACTTGCTCACCGCATCCGCGGGCAGGCCTGAAAGCGTCACCTTGTACTGCGCGATCTCAGCCAGCATCTGCGCGCTCAGCTCGGGATAGAACTGCTTGAGCGGAACCTGCACGTTCTCGCCAACTGTCAGGGTCGAAAATAGCGCACCGCCCTGGAACAGCACGCCCCAACGCGACCGCACGCCGATCTCCTCGTCCGGTTCCGCATCGGTTATCGACTGGCCGAAGACTTCGATCTCGCCAGCCTGGGGGCGCTGGAGGCCGATTATCGAGCGCATCAGGACCGACTTGCCAGTGCCCGAACCGCCCACGATGCCCAGGATTTCTCCCTTGCGCACATCAAGGTCGAGATCCTCATGCACCACCTGCGACCCGAACTGGTTCAGCAAACCGCGGATGCGGACCGGAAATTCGGGGTCATGGTTTTCGGGAAGTTCCTGATCCATCATGCCCAGCCGATTTCAGTGA
>NCJP01000384.1 GCA_002278985.1 Erythrobacter sp. 34-65-8 | reverse complement strand
AAGGAGCCGAACGATGCACCCCCGTCCCGAACTCGACCCCGTCACCACCCACCCAATCATCCTCTATAACGACCTCCACGCCGAGGACCCGCGTGCGCCGCAGACGCAATTCGTCCTCGAACGGCAGATTGCGTTTCTGGAGGCGCTGGCGGTGTCCGGATCGGTCCGCTCTGCGGCGCGGCGGGTGAAGGTTTCGCACCAGACCTGTTATCGCGCGCGGCGCAGCTCGGCGGCGTTCGGGCGGGCGTGGGATGCGGCGCTGGTCATTGCGCGGGCGCAAGTGGAAGCGAAGCTGGCCGAATGCGCGCTCGACGGAGTGCGCGAGGAGGTGTGGTATCACGGCGAGATGGTCGGATACCGCACGCGTTTTTCCGAGCGGTTGCTGCTGGCCCATCTCGGGCGGCTCGACAAGATGCGCGGGGACGAGCGGGTCGAGCGCCTCGCGGAGGATTTTGACGCGATGCTCCACCGGATGCGGATGGGCGAGGGGATTGAACATCCGGAACAGGTCCCGGCGCCTGATCCGGAAGGGGTTGGGGATCGGCAAGGGGCTGGGACTCGCGGAGAAGCAGGAGAGGACGCGCCCGGTTTTTCTGCCCCTGGACAGTGTAACAGGCGGTCCATGTCTCCCGTTCAAGCGGCTCCGGCTGAAGCGGCTTCGGCTAAAGCGGGTCCGGCTGATGCGCGGGAGACAGGGTGCCGCCAATGCGGCGGGGCGTGCGATGATCCGGCGGCAGTGCTGGGTCCGCAGGATTGCCAGTGGCTCGAACACCGTCTGACGCGGATGGATCTTGCGCGGCCGGAGCGGGCGCTGGCACCGGCGGCTCTGGTGGCCGCGCTTCAGTCTGCCTGTGCGCCGGGGGCCAATGCGCTGGCGGCAGAGAATGTGGAGGGCGCGCAGCTCGCCGCATTCGAAGCGGGCGAGGCGGCCTGGTGGCTGGTGACCGGCTTACTCGACGATGGCGAGTTCGACCGGGCCGTGGCCGCGCTGGATAATGCCGATCTCATTGGCGGCGGCGCGGCTGAGGTCGATCGTGCGGCCATGGGCATAGGGGCCGCGATCATTGATGGTGACGGTGACTGACTTGCCATTGCGCGGATTGGTCACGACCACGCGCGTGCCAAAGGGCAGCGTCTTGTGCGCGGCGGTCAT
>NCJP01000383.1 GCA_002278985.1 Erythrobacter sp. 34-65-8 | reverse complement strand
CACCCGCTGGCCGGGATCGCCGCAGCCTTTGCCGGTGTCTCCGGTGGCTTTTCTGCCAATATATCGCCTGGTCAGCTCGACGCTTTGTTGTTCGGTATCACTGAAGAGGCGGTAGCGGTTAGTGCGCTTGACCCTGCCTGGACCGCCAATATTGCAGGCAACTGGTATTTCATCACAGCGATGACAGTAGTTTACCTGCCAATCATCTGGTACGTGACTGACAAGATCATCGAACCGCGGCTTGGTGCCTGGAAAGGCGGCGCATCTGCAGGGGCAGACGCCGGGGACCTCAGCCCTGATCCCTCCACGGAAACCGGTCCTGCGGCCTCGCGCGGGCTGCGCAATGCCGGGCTGGCAGCGTTGGCCATTGTCGCCCTGTGGGTCGCCATGGTCTATGCGCCGGGGACTCCGCTGATTGACGAAGCCGCCTGCGAAGCCATTCCGGCGGCCGACTGTTCAATCCATACCCAGCTGGCACCGCTTTACAAATCTCTGGTGGCGGGCTTCTTCCTGCTCTTCCTGGCCTGCGGCTGGGCTTACGGCCGGGCCACAGGGGCAATCAAGGACCATCGCGATCTGGTCAATATGATGGCCGAATCGATGAAGGATATGGGCTATTACCTCGTCCTGGCATTCGCTGCGGCGCATTTCGTGGCCATGTTCGGCTGGTCCAATCTCGGCCTGATTTCCGCAGTGCATGGCGCAGCAGCAATCCAGGCCACCGGCCTGCCCCTGCCGCTGGTGCTTGGTCTGATGGTGATCTTCACCGGCCTGCTCAACCTGTTCGTAGGGTCCGCCAGTGCGAAATGGGCGCTACTTGCCCCCATACTCGTGCCAATGCTGATGCTGCTTGGCGTCAGCCCCGAAGGCGCAACAGCGGCTTATCGCGTAGGCGACAGTGCGACCAATATCATCACCCCGCTGATGGTCTATTTCCCGCTGATCCTGGTCTTCGCCCAGCGCTGGCAGAAGGATTTCGGCCTGGGTAGCCTGACCGCAATGATGCTGCCTTATTCGGTCTGGCTGCTGATCTCCGGCGTGGTTCTCATCGTGGCCTGGTTCTATCTCGGCATACCGCTGGGCCCCGATGCACCGGTCACATACACGCTGCCGGCGGCAGCACCCGCGACCGTTCCCGTAAGCTGATATGGTGAT
>NCJP01000119.1 GCA_002278985.1 Erythrobacter sp. 34-65-8 | reverse complement strand
GCGGCGATGTCGGCGTCGATCGCCATCTGCTTGCCGGGCAGGGCATCCAGCACGAACCGTGCGGACACCTCGGATATGCGGCCCGCGCCTTTGGTCACCACCACCAGATTGATGATCAGCAGGATCGCGAAGACGAACAGGCCGACGGCGAAGTTTCCGCCGATGATGAACTGGGCAAAGGCCGCGATGACCTGGCCGGCGGCGTCCTCTCCCTCGTGCCCGTTGACCAGTACGACCCGGGTCGAGGCGACGTTGAGCGCCAGCCGCAGCAGCGTGGCAAACAGCAGCACGCTGGGGAAGGACGAGAAATCGAGCGGTTTGCGGGCATTGAGTGCGGTGGTCAGGATGATGACCGAAATGGCCAGGTTGAGCACGAAGAACAGATCGAGCAGGAAAGCCGGGATCGGCAGGACCATCAGTACGATCAGCGCCAGGATGCCTGCGGGCAGAGCGAAGGCGCCGGGCAGGCCGGCCAGCCGCGCGCTCACAGCCCGAAGCTCCGCAGCGTGGCATAGGCACGGCGGGCGTGATCACCGGCCTGGCCGGGCGATCCGGTGAAGCCTTGGGCCAGAAGCTCGCTGATCGGGCGCAGGGCAGGGCGGTTATCGGCAAAGCCGCTGGCTGCGCCGGCAAAACCGTTCCGCGCCGCGAGAAAGGGGGCAGGGACGGCGGAGGCAGGCTGGCCAGGAGCAGCAAAGGCTGGATGGCCGGACACCGGGCCGGCGTCCATCGCCTGCGCCATCTTGCCCCGCATCAGGTCCATCACTTCACTCAGCGAGCGGGCCGTGCCGTCGCGCTCGAAAAAGATCGGGCGGTTGGCGGCAGCTGGCCTGGGAAAGAGTGCGGCTGCGGATTGGGACGGGTCGGACTGGAGCGCGGAGAGGAACCGGCTGGCCCCGCCCGAGCCGAGGAAATGGGCCAGATAGAGCTCGCCTGCATCGGGTTCGCGCCCGAGCACCGGGATCAGTTCAGCCCGGTTGTCCTGCGCCAGTGCCCCGGCCATGACCGAGGCGAGCGCGGGATCGTGGCGCAAACCGAGGATCTGCTGCCGCATCCCCGGGTCGCTGACATAGGGGCCGTTGGCGCCCTGCCCGATGGCCGCAGCATAAGGGGCAAGTCCATGCGCCGCGCCGTGCTTGCGGACAGTGGCGAGCCAGGTGCTTTCGATGAACTGGAACAGTCCTGTGGCGCTGGATGTGCGCGTCTTGGCATCGGGATCAAGGCCGGATTCGATCCGCGCCTGCGCCAACAGAAAGTCGAAGCCGATACCCGTCCGCCCCGCGCCATGGGCAATCGCCGCGCGCACCGGAAGCGGTGCGGCAGAGGGACGGACAGACTCTATTCGGCTTTCGCCCACGACGGGCTCCCTTGCGGCAATGGTTCGTCACCATGCACAGCAAGGGGTGTGCCAGTTTGCCCGGCGATCAGGCCACGCGGGCCACCCGGTAGGTGCCGGGCCGGTCGACCAGTGCATCGATCCGGGCGGAAACTTGCGCAGCCAGGAGGTTGCGAACCCGGCGGTTTACCTCGTTCAGCGCCCGTGCGTTCTCAGCCAGGGCGCGACATTCAGCGTCTGGCGCTGCCGGGCTGGCCGGCTCCAGTTCAGCGCACAGACCCTGCTTGCGCTGCGCGGTGGCCAGCAGCGCGTCGAGGTCAAGGGTGGCAAGGGCCTGCCGCTCTGCCTCCAGCACGGCAATCATCTGCCGCAGATGTTCGGCGGTCATGGCGGAGCTCATGCCTGGCCCCCGAGGACCAGCCGGGCAGCAATCATGGCATCGGCAATCTTCGCGGGAACGATGGGATAGCTGCCTTCGCGCAAGGCGTCGCGAATCTGGTTAACCCGTTCACGATCGACCGGGGGGGCGGCACTGTCGGGCGTTGCGCCCAGCTCCACCTGCACACCTTCGGCACCGGCTCCGGCGGATGTCGCAGCCTGTGGGCGAGGCCTCTCGGTGGCCTGGGTGTGGCCGGAGATCGCCGGGGCGGCGTTCACCGGCAGCGTCTTGCGAATGTCGATCGGCGACATGTCGGGTCTCCTGCGCTGTGCTGCGATACAGGACGACCTGTGAAAGGTTTGATTAAGGGGTCACGGCCCCGATTCGGCTTTAGCTTTCCAAGCAGCGTGGAAGGCGTAAGCTTCCGGCGGGATCGTGAGTCGCACTGGCGGGAACGGCCGCCCTTCTGCGTCACGTTGAAAGGGGATACTCATGAAAAAGATCGTACTTGTAGCCGCGCTTGCGGCGCTCTCTGCCTGTTCCCAGTCGGAAGCCCCGGCTGAACCCGTAGCCGCGGAGGAGCCGGCAGCCGCCCCGGCAGCGGCAACGGTGGCTGCCGATGGTGGTCCTTCCACCGGTATGTTCAAGATCACCCAGCAGGATGGCACGGTTTTCACCGAAGAAGTCCGCCCGGACGGAACCTACACCTCAACTTCCGCGACCGGCGAAACCGAGACCGGCAGGTGGGTCCAGAAATCACCGAACGAATATTGCACGACCGGGGACGAGGAAGGGGCGGCAGAAGTCTGCCACAGCGAAACCGTGGGAGAGGATGGCGTCTGGACCTCGACTGATCCCGAAGGGAAGACCGGAACGGTCGAGCGCATCGAGGCCTGATTTACCTGCAAGCCAACGCTAATCGGGGCACCGGAACGCCATGTCGTTCCGGTGCCCCGGTTGCTTTACAGGAACGGCTCGTAACCCGGCGGCAGATCGCTGGCTGCACCGTCGGTATGGATGCCGCACTCGGTCTTGTCCCAGCCTTTCCATCGGCCCGAACGCGGGTCTTCTCCTGGTGCGACCTCGCTGGTGCAGGGCGAACAGCCGATCGAAGGATAGCCTTGCTCGACCAGCGGGTGCGGGGGAAGGTCGTGCGCGGTGAAATGACGCGCGATGTCTTCGGCGGTCCAGTCGATCAGCGGGTTGATCTTGAGGCGGCCGTGGCCGTCACTGGTGTCGAGCTCGAACCGGGGCAGATTGGCCCGCGTCTGCGCTTGGAACGCCTTGCGCCCGGTGATGGTGGCATCCAGTCCGGCCAGAGCGCGTGCCAGCGGCCGAACTTTGCGGATTTCGCAGCAGCCGTCAGGGTCGTAGGACCAGCGCAGGCCGGTTTCATCCCGCTGTGAGAGTTCAGCCGGGTCCGGGCTCAGGATCCGGAGAGCAGTCAGGCCAAACCGGGATGCCAGCGTGTCGCGGTAGGTCAGCGTCTCGGCAAAATGCTTGCCCGTGTCGAGGAACAGCACCGGCAGGGCCGGGTCGACTTCGGCCACCAGATGCAGCAGCACTGCGCTTTCCGCGCCGAAGCTGGAAACCACCGCCATGTCGCCCGCCAGCCCGTCAGCAATAACTGCTCGGAGCATTTCGCGCGTGTCGGAGCCGCGGAACATCCGGTTCAGGCGGATTGCGTCATGCTCGGTGAAGCGCGGGCCGGTGTCGATCCGGTCACGCAGGCGGACGGGATCGGCCTCAGCCATGGCCCGCGCCATGGCGCAGCTGCCAGATCGGCACCCGGCCATCGGTGGTGGGCTGGTAGACTTCCGGCCAGCGGCCGAACGCGGCATTCGCGTCTTCCGGATCGATTGGCTGGTCCGGGGCAAAGGCATCAAACCCGCAGCGCCGCAGGAAGCCGATCTGGTCAACCAGCACGTCGCCCACCGCGCGCAGCTCGCCGGCAAAGCCCGCTTCCCGCAGGATCCGGGCGGAGGAATAGCCGCGCCCGTCGCCGAACACCGGGAAATTGACTTCCACCAACGCGATCCGGTCAAGATGAGGCAGCAGCGCGCGGGTATCGTCACCCGGCTCGATCCGCACGGCAGTGGCGTTCGACTGGTCGAGGAAGGAATCGACCGTCACCGCCGCATGATCGACCGGCTCGTCGCTGCGGAACCGGAACTGCACTTCGTCAGGGCTCACGCCCAGCCCCTCCCGGGCAGGGAAATTGGTGTCAGCCATAAAGCGCCTCCTTGAACGGCTCCATGCCGATGCGACGGTAGGTATCGAGGAAGCGCTCGCCGTCGGTGCGTTCGCGCAGGTAAACATCGGTCACGGTTTCGACCGCGCCGACCACGCCGTCCTCGTCGAAGCCGGGGCCGGTAATCTTGCCGAGCGAGGTATCGGCTGCCTCGCTGCCGCCGAGCAGGAGCTGGTAGTTTTCCACCCCCTTCTTGTCGACGCCGAGGATGCCGATATGGCCGGCATGGTGGTGCCCGCAGGCGTTGATGCAGCCGGAAATCTTCAGCTTCAGCTCACCAAGGGCAGCGGTCTTGCCGGTCTCGGCAAAGCGGGCGGAAATCTTCTGCGCCACCGGGATCGAGCGGGCGTTCGCCAGGCTGCAATAGTCGAGCCCGGGGCAGGCGATGATATCCTCGATCGTATCGAGGTTGGGGCTGCCCAGTCCTTCGGCTTCGAGCGTCTGCCACAGGGTGTAGAGCTGGGCCTTGCGGACATGCGGCAGAACGATGTTCTGCGTGTGCATGACCCGGCATTCATCGAATGAATAGGACTTCGCCAGTTCCGCCATCACGTGCATCTGGCGAGCCGTGGCATCGCCGGGAATGCCGCCGACCGGTTTCAGGCTGATGACGGCCGAAACGTAGCCGGGCACCTTGTGGGGATGGGTGTTGCGATCAACCCAGAGCGCGAAATCGGGATCGCTCCGGTCAAGCCGGTCACCCGATGCGTCCTGGAAGGCAGGGTCCGCGAAATAGGGCTTGATCCGCTCGAGCTCGGCGGTGGGCGGCTCGATCCCTTGGCTCAGCAGGTGGGCGAACTCTTCCTCCACCTGGCGCGCATATTCCTGCGCGCCCAGCTCATGGACGAGGATCTTGATCCGCGCCTTGTACTTGTTGTCCCGCCGTCCGTAGCGGTTGTAGACGCGCAGGCAGGCCTCGGAATAGGTAATCAGCTGGTCGAGCGGCACGAAGGCGCGGATGCAGGGCGCGACCATCGGAGTGCGGCCCATGCCGCCGCCAACGTAGAATGCGGCGCCCAGCTCGCGTGCTTCGTTCTGCACGATCTCGATCCCGATATCGTGCAGCTTCATCGCCGCACGATCCGTTTTCGAGGCAATCACGGCGATCTTGAACTTGCGCGGCAGGAAGCTGAATTCCGGATGGAAGCTCGACCATTGTCTGAGCAGTTCAGCATAAGGCCTTGGATCGACGAGCTCGTCAGCGGCAGCGCCGGCGAAATGGTCGGAACTGATGTTGCGGATGCAGTTCCCGCTGGTCTGGATCGCATGCATTTCCACTGCAGCGAGGTCGGCCAGAATGTCCGGCGCATCCTCCAGCTTGATCCAGTTGTACTGGATGTTCTGCCGGGTGGTGAAGTGCCCATAGCCCCGGTCATACTTGTCCGCGATGTCGGCCAGTGCATGCATCTGGGCGCTGCTCAGCGTGCCATAGGGCACGGCTACGCGCAGCATGTAGGCGTGCAGTTGCAGATAGAGCCCGTTCATCAGCCGCAGCGGCTTGAACTGGTCTTCGGTCAGCTTGCCT
>NCJP01000118.1 GCA_002278985.1 Erythrobacter sp. 34-65-8 | reverse complement strand
AGCAGAGCACGACCCGGCGGGTCTTCTCGTCCGCGGCGCCGTTCAGGTCGCTGAGGATCCGCATGAAGTGCGAACCGGTCTGGAAGTCCTTCGCCTCGCTCTTGGCCAGTGCGTGGCGCAGCAGCGACTTGGGCGTCATGATGATCAGCGGCTTGCGGAAGGGGCGGTGCATCTGCCGGCGCAGCACGTGGAAATAGTTCGCCGGGCTGGTGATGTTGCACACCTGCATGTTGTCCTGCGCGCACAGCTGCAGGAACCGTTCGAGCCGGGCGCTGGAATGTTCCGGCCCCTGGCCTTCGTAACCGTGGGGCAGCAGCATGACGATGCCATTCGCGCGCAGCCACTTCGATTCCGAGGATGCAATGTACTGGTCGATCATGATCTGCGCACCATTGGCGAAATCGCCGAACTGCGCTTCCCACAGGACCAGGCTCTTCGGATCGGCACTGGCATAGCCATATTCGAACCCGAGGACGCCGTATTCGCTCAAGGGGCTGTCATGCACCTCGAACTTGCCGTGCGGCACCGTGGCAAGCGGCACGTACTTGTGCTCGTCGGTCTGGTCGACCCACACCGCGTGGCGCTGGCTGAAGGTGCCGCGGCCCGAATCCTGGCCGGACAGGCGCACGCCGTAGCCTTCCGAGAGGAGCGAGCCGAATGCCAGCGCCTCGCCGGTGGCCCAGTCGAACCCTGAGCCGTTGGCGAACATGTCGCGCTTGGCATCGAGCACGCGGGCCAGCGTCTTGTGGATGGTCACGCTGTCGGGAACGGTGGTCAGCGTGCGGCCGAGGCTGTCGAACAGCTTGGGCTCGATCCCGGTCGGCACGTTGCGGCGCGCGGTTTCCGGATCGGCCGGCGCGTGAAGCCCGCTCCACCGGCCGGCGAACCAGTCCGCCTCGTTGGCCTTGTAGCTCTTGGAAGCCTCGAACTGGTCTTCCAGCTCCGCGATGAAGGCCTGCTGCACTTCTTCGGCATGACCGGCGCCAATCACGCCTTCTTCGGCAAGCCGCTTGGCGTAGATCGCCGAGACGCGCGGGTGCTGACGGATGCGGGCATACATCAGCGGCTGGGTGAAGCTGGGCTCGTCGCCTTCGTTGTGGCCGAAGCGGCGATAGCACCACATGTCGACCACGATGTCGCGGCCGAAGGTCTGGCGGTAGTCGATTGCCAGCTTGCAGGCGAACGTCACCGCTTCCGGATCGTCGCCGTTGACGTGCAGGATCGGGGCCTGGACGCCCTTGGCCACGTCGGACGGGTAGGGCGAGCCGCGCGAGAATTGCGGGCTGGTGGTGAAACCGATCTGGTTGTTGATGACGAAGTGGATGCAGCCGCCGGTGTTGTAGCCCTTCACGCCCGAAAAGCCGAAGCACTCCCACACGATGCCCTGGCCGGCAAAGGCGGCGTCGCCGTGGATCAGGACGGGGAGCACCTGCTTGTGCTTGCCCTGGCCGATATCGTCGCGGAAAGCCTGGCCAGCGCGCGCCTTGCCGAGCACGACCGGATCGACTGTTTCGAGGTGGCTGGGGTTGGGGACCAGGCTCATGTGGACCTTGATCCCGTCATCGAACTCACGGTCGGTGCTGGTGCCGAGGTGGTACTTCACGTCGCCCGAGCCGCCCACGTCCTCCGGATTGGCGGTACCGCCGGAGAATTCGTGGAAGATCACCTTGTAGGGCTTGGCCATCACGTTGGCGAGGACGTTCAGGCGGCCGCGGTGGGCCATGCCGTAGACGATCTCGCGCACGCCGCGCTGGCCGCCGTACTTGATTACGGCCTCGAGCGCGGGGATCATCGATTCCCCGCCGTCCAGCCCGAAACGCTTGGTGCCGACGTACTTCTTGCCGAGGAACTGCTCGTACTGCTCGCCCCGGATTACGGCGGCCAGGATCGCCTTCTTGCCCTGCGGGGTGAAGTCGATCGACTTGTCGCCGCCCTCGATCCGGTCCTGGATGAAGCGGCGCTCCTCCACATCGGCGATGTGCATGTATTCGAAGCCGATCTTGCCGCAGTAGTTGCGGCGCAGGATCTCGACCAGCTCGCGCACGCTGGCCCATTCCAGCCCCAGGTTCCCGCCAAGATAGACCGGCCGGTCCAGCGCAGCGCCGGAAAAGCCGTGGTATTCCGGATCGAGGTCGGCCGGAAGCTCCTGCTTCGACAGGCCCAGCGGATCGAGGTCCGCCGCCAGGTGCCCGCGCACGCGGAAGGTGCGGATCAGCAGCATGGCGCGGATCGAGTCGGCCGCGGCCTCTTCGATCGCGCGCGGATCGGCGGCCTTGCCGGCCTTCTTCGCCGCCTGCTCAACCACGAGGCGCATCTGCGTCGGGTCGAGCGCAGCAGTCAGGTCGGCACTGCTGCCCGACACCGTATCGAGCCAGCGCGGGTTGCCCCACGACGGGCCGGGCTGCGGGCCTTCCTGGTCGGAAAGCTCGGGCAGGAAGGTCTGGTTTTCGTTACCCATCATTCAATTCCTGTGAGCCCCCGCGAAGGCGGGGGCCTCAGTAGGCTTGGCAGGACCTAGAGATCGAGCGCCAGATCCCGCCATTCCGGGTTCATTTCCACGATCCGCGCGACTTTCCATGCCCGGTTCCATTTCTTCATCTGCCTTTCGAATGCCCGAGCCTGGTGAAGGTTCTCGAATTTCTCGAACCACACCATCCGGTGGCAGTTGTAGCGTTTGGTAAAGCTCGTACTGGTATTGCTGCGATGCTGTTCCGCCCGTCTGGGCAGATCGTCGGTGACGCCGATGTAAAGGACGCCCATCGGCTTGTGGGGTGACAATGTAGACATAACCTGTCTTCATGTTCCTCCTGGCCGACTGAGGTCCCCGCCTGCGCGGGGACTCACGTGATCATCACACCAGCTCTTTCAGCAGCGCGTCGAGCGTGGTGCCGAGTTCGGATGGCGAAGGGCTGACACGGATGCCGGCCTTTTCCATCGCCGCGATCTTGTCATCCGCGCCGCCCTGGCCGCCGGAGACGATCGCACCGGCGTGGCCCATGCGACGGCCCGGAGGGGCGGTGCGCCCGGCGATGAAGCCGACCATCGGCTTCTTGATGCCCTGCTTGGCCTTGTGGGCGATGAACTCGGCTGCTTCTTCTTCCGCACTGCCGCCGATTTCACCGATCATGATGATGCTCTTGGTCTCGTCGTCGGCCAGGAACAGCTCCAGCACGTCGATGAAGTTGGTGCCGTTGACCGGATCGCCGCCAATGCCGACCGCGGTGGTCTGGCCCAGGCCGACCATGGTGGTCTGGTGGACGGCTTCATAGGTCAGCGTGCCCGAGCGGCTGACGACGCCGACGGTGCCCTTCTTGAAGATGGAGCCGGGCATGATGCCGATCTTGCACTCGTTCGGGGTCAGCACGCCGGGGCAGTTGGGGCCGATCAGGCGACTCTTGCTGCCCGACAGCGCGCGCTTGACGCGGACCATGTCGAGCACCGGAATGCCTTCGGTAATGCAGACGATCAGTTCCATCTCGGCATCGATCGCTTCGAGGATGGAATCGGCCGCGAACGGCGGCGGCACGTAGATACACGATGCGGTCGCACCGGTGGCGTGCCTGGCTTCGGCCACGGTGTCATAGACCGGCAGGTCGATGTGCGTGGTGCCGCCCTTGCCGGGGGTCACGCCGCCAACCATCTGCGTGCCGTAGGCGAGCGCCTGCTGGGTGTGGAAGGTACCGGTTTCGCCGGTCATTCCCTGCGTGATGACCTTGGTGTTCTTGTTAACGAGAATTGACATTGGTGCTCTCCACTGGAGTTGCGACAACCAGCCTGAGGCCCGGTCTGTCACTGGTTCCGGCCGGGGCCATCTGCACGGTCCGGCCCTTTGCGCGATAAGTTGTTGCGCCGTTACGCCCGGCTGGCGGAAGACTGTCACCGAAGGCGCTGCGGAAGTCCTCGTACTTCTGGAAGGACTCGATCCTGGCACTGACGATGCAGGCGCCACTCCGGCCGAGGCGGCTCAGCAGGATCATCGTGGCCCGATCTTCGCGGTTGTAGATGATCGGTTCAGCATCCGGTGCCTGGCCCGGCTGGGGCGCAGGGGCGGCGAGCTTCCACCCCAGCCTTTCCAGCTCGGCCGGATCCAGCCGCCCGCTGGCCGTCGCCACGAGACAGTCGTTGTAGCTTTCGAAGATCTCTCCGAGGGTGGCCGGGCGCATCTGCGCCGACGCTGGCGCTGCGACCAGTGCCAGCGGGGCCACCATCAGGGCAAGGCTCTTATGCAAGGCTGCTTTCCAGTGCCTTGCACGCAACCAGCAGTTCTTCGACCGCGTCGGTCGAGACCTTGAGGTTGGCCTTTTCTTCATCCGACAAGGCGATTTCGACAACCTCTTCGATGCCGTTCGCGCCGATCACGGCCGGGACGCCGACATAGAGGCCATCGAGGCCGTACTTGCCGTCGACATAGGCGGCGACGGGCAGGATGCGCTTCTGGTCTCCGAGATAGGCTTCGGCCATGGCAATCGCGCTGGTCGCCGGGGCATAGTAGGCCGAGCCGGTCTTGAGCAGGCCGACGATTTCGCCGCCGCCGCTGCGGGTGCGCTGCACGATCTCGTCGATGCGGGCCGGGTCGATGCCCTTGATCTTGGCGAGGTCGTTGACCGGGATGCCGCTGATCGTGGTGTAGCTGGTGACCGGCACCATGGTGTCGCCGTGGCCGCCGAGCACGAAGGCATTCACGTCCTTGACCGAAACACCGAATTCCCATGCGAGGAAAGTGGCGAAGCGCGCGCTGTCTAGCACACCGGCCATGCCGACGACCTTGTTGTGGGGCAGGCCGGAGAATTCGCGCAACGCCCAGACCATTGCATCGAGCGGGTTGGTGATGCAGATCACGAACGCATCTGGCGCGTGGTTCTTGATGCCTTCGCCGACCGCCTTCATCACGCTGAGGTTGATGCCGAGCAGGTCGTCGCGGCTCATGCCGGGCTTGCGCGGCACACCGGCGGTGACGATCACCACGTCAGCCCCGGCAATGTCGGCGTAGTCGTTGGTGCCCTTGATGTTGGCATCGAAGCCTTCGACCGGGCCGCACTGGGCCAGATCAAGTGCCTTGCCCTGGGGCATGCCTTCGGCGATGTCGAACAGGACGATGTCGCCCATTTCCTTCTTCGCTGCGAGGTGGGCGAGGGTGCCGCCGATCATGCCGGCGCCGATGAGGGCGATCTTCTTGCGGGCCATACGGGATTTCCGTCCTTCCAAACGCGCGGGACCGAAACGAGTGAACCGGATATGGCGCACACCTCACGTCCCGCGAGGAAGCTGCGCCCGGCGAATGCCAAGCGACTAAGCCTGCATAATGCTGAAAGCAACCGTCAAAAGGTATGAGAGGGCACTTATCTTTGCAACTGGTTCGCAGTTGCATTAAAGCCGATGCAAAGCGCCTGGATCAGGCGGTCATGCGGTCCTCATCGTCGGCATCGCGTTCCTGCGCCAGCAGCATGGCGGCGAGGTAATCGGGCACCGCGCGACTGAAGTAGTAGCCCTG
>NCJP01000382.1 GCA_002278985.1 Erythrobacter sp. 34-65-8 | reverse complement strand
GATACCTTGTCGCTGGCGGGCTTCAGGGGCGGCTGCTGGAGAGCGAAAGCGGTGCCCGTGCGGGTGCGGAACTGGAGGCGCTGGTCGAACATGCGCTGCGCATCCGTAATCTCATGGCCTTCGTGCCCAACAAATATGATCGGGGCCTGATCGAGGCCATGGCACTGGCTGGCGCTTTCGATCCGTCGCTTGACGCGGCCGGACGTGCGGCAGCCCTGACGGCAGCGGCAGCGCGTCTGCAGATGGGTGACCGCGAGGCGCGCTGGAGCGCAGAGCTGCGCGGCGATGGTTCGGCCACACTCCACCGCCTGTGGCGCGGCGTTACCGATGTGCACGAGATCGAGGGAAGCTTCATCGACAGCGCGGAGGCCCGCAAGCTGCACCGTCTCGCCAGCGAGAATGCCGATGTCTATGCCACGCCGTCGCGGCTGGTCAAAGGCAGCGCCGAATCCGACGAGGACAGCGATGACACGGGTATCGTCATCGCCTCTGACGATGATGCGATCACCCGCCCGACCCAGCTGCTTGATGCGGTTCTCGCCGCCGGACGCAAGGGTCTGTCGAGCCAACGCTACAAGGGCCTGGGCGAGATGAACGCCGAACAATTGTGGGAAACCACACTGGATCCGGACAATCGCGCGCTGCTGCAGGTCAAGGTGGAAGACGCCGACGTGACCGACGAGATTTTCACGCGCCTGATGGGCGATGTAGTCGAACCGCGCCGCGAATTCATCCAGGATAACGCGCTCAATGTGGCGAATCTCGACGTTTAGGGTAGTTTCGCGCGGTTCCTCCTGCGCTGCCGCGGCCTTTCCCGCGTGTCAGCCACAGGGTACCTTGGGAATAGGCCGTGTGGGATAGGCTGCGCGGCAAGAGCAATCGCAAGCGGATCACGCCTGCAACTTTTGGCTATGTCGATCCCCGACCGCCGGAAAACCATCCCTGGTGGCTGGTTTTTGCCGCGCTTCTGGTGATCGGCCTGCCTTACCTGCCGCTCGGCAATTTCATCATGTATCCCTTCTTCATCCTGACCACCTGGTTTCACGAGATGGGGCACGGGCTGACCGCGCTGCTCGTAGGCATGCAATTCGACCGTCTGGTGATCGAGGCCAATGGCAGCGGCTATGCCCTGACCGGCGCGGATGCCGACACCTGGGGGC
>NCJP01000381.1 GCA_002278985.1 Erythrobacter sp. 34-65-8 | reverse complement strand
CGATCATCCTGGTGTGCTATCTGGTCCCCTCGCTGATGGTCACTTTCGGGCTGATCGATGTCAGCGAAAGCAATCTGTGGCCAATCGCCAAGGATTATTTCCTCCCCGCAGCGCTGTTCCTGATGACGATCAGCATCGACATGAAGGGCATCCTTGGCCTTGGGCCAAAAGCGTTGATCATGTTCTTCACTGCCACTGCCGGGATCATCATCGGCGGGCCGATAGCCTTGTGGATCGTCGCCCAGTTCGATCCTTCGATCATTGGCGAAGGGTCCGATGCCGCATGGCGCGGGCTGGCCACGCTCGCCGGGAGCTGGATCGGCGGCGGCGCCAATCAGACCGCCATGCTCGAAGTCTATGGCTACAATATCGAGAATTATTCGGCGCTGATCGCGGTCGACATCATCGTCGCCAATATCTGGATGGCTTTCCTCCTTTATGGCGCGGGTGACAGCAAGCGTGTGGACAGGTGGCTCAGGGCAGACAGCAGCGCGATCGACGCCCTGCGCGACAAGATGGCGCTTTACACCAGTTCAGTGGAACGGGTCGCCAGTGCCAATGATTACGTGCTGCTGTTCGGCGCAACTTTTGCCGTGGTGGGCCTGTGTCACCTGGGCGGGGGCGCGCTGGGCGGGTTCTTCGGCGAGATGCTAGGTGAAGATTCGACCCTGGCGAGCGATTTCTTCTGGGTTGTAGTGATCTCCACCACGCTCGGCCTCGCGGCCAGCTTCACCCGGGCGCGCAATCTCGAAGGCATCGGCGCGAGCAAGTTCGGCACGGTCTTCATCTTCCTGCTGGTCGCGGTGATCGGCACCAAGATGGACATTCTCAAAATTGCCGACGCTCCCGCCTTCATGGCCATTGGCGTAATCTGGATGCTGGTGCACACGATTCTGCTGCTGGCTGTCGCGCGTATCATCCGCGCGCCTTTCTTCTTCGTGGCGGTCGGCAGCAAGGCCAATGTCGGGGGCGCAGCATCCGCCCCGGTTCTCGCCGCCGCCTTCCACCCCGCCCTCGCGCCGGTGGGAGTTCTTCTGGCGGTTCTGGGTTACGCAGTGGGGACTTACGGCGCCATCCTGTGCGCGACCTGGATGGCCAGCGTGGGCTGAACTTGCATAGAGGGGTTTTGGCGTTACAGGCTGCAGCCAGACGTCAAAGGAAA
>NCJP01000380.1 GCA_002278985.1 Erythrobacter sp. 34-65-8 | reverse complement strand
GACGCGGTGGTGACCGACTGGCGTGCCCGCACAATGGAGGCGCGGCGTGACGAAGCCTATCAGCTGTTGCGCGATGCTTATGACGTGACGATCGAGCGGTGAGAGGCTGGCTTTACCTGCTTGCCGCATTGGTGCTGGGACTGGCGCCCGCGACCCGCGCAGACGAGCTGCGTCCCGGCTATCTCGAGCTTACCGAGCAGCCGGGGGACCAGTGGCAGATGGCCTGGAAAGTGCCCGTGACGAGCCTGCCTGCCGGCGATCCGCCAACCCCGCAGATCCCTGAAAATTGCAGCATTGCGGGGGCGCCCGATATTGCAGTGGTTCAGACCGCGATTCTCGGATCAGCGCGATTGTCCTGCACGGCAGGCATTGGCGGAAAGCGGCTCGGGATGCCGGGGTTGCTGGGGCAGGCGGACATGCTCGTGCGTATCCAGCCACTTGAGGGTGAAGCGCAGGCGCTTCGGCTGACCGGGCGCGAACCGATGGCCGAAATCGCGACCGCAGCTTCGCGCACGCAAGTGCTGAAAACCTATTTCATTCTCGGCGTCGAACATATTCTTGCCGGATGGGACCATCTCCTGTTCGTCATCGCGCTGGTGTTGCTCATCGGCGAATGGCGCCGCGTGGTGCTGGCCGCGACTGCCTTCACGCTGGCCCATTCGATCACGCTGGCGGCCGCCGCGCTCGGGTTTGTCGGCGTGCCGCAACGCCCGGTCGAGGCACTGATCGCGCTGTCGATCGTGTTTCTGGCGGTGGAGATCATCAAATATGATCCCGCCCGGCCCAGCCTGACAGCCCGTTACCCGTGGGTGGTCGCGTTTCTGTTTGGGCTGCTGCACGGTTTCGGCTTTGCCGGGGCACTCAGCGCCATCGGATTGCCTCAGGGCGATATCGTTGCCGCCTTGCTGGCTTTCAATATCGGGGTCGAGGCGGGGCAATTGCTGGTAGTAGCGGCAATGATGGCGCTGCTCGTTTTGGTAGCCCGCATGGCTGCCTCTGCATTGCGGCCCTCAATTCGGGCGATCTCTTACGGCATCGGCATTATTGGCGCTTACTGGCTGCTCGACAGGACAGTATTTGGCGCGATGGCCTGAGAGGGATCGCCGCCCAGTGCCTGCCACAGCAGGACCCGCGCCCGTGCGGCCCGACCCCGCGCAGCCGCTGCGCGT
>NCJP01000117.1 GCA_002278985.1 Erythrobacter sp. 34-65-8 | reverse complement strand
CTGGCTCCCCAGCGCAAAACCGGCACCCCGACCGCAAACAGACTGCCGCGACCGATCCTTGAGCGGATCAAAACCGGCATTCCGAGCAGCCTCGCCGTGCGTCGCACGATGGCAAGCCCGAGCCCGAGCCCCTCCCGGTCTCCGGCTGCGCGCTGGAACTCTTCGAAGATCCGCTCCTGGTCGGCCTCGGCAATGCCCGGACCGGTATCGTAGACGCACAGCAATATGTTCCCGCCTGACCGGCGCACCCCGATCAGCACCTTGCCAGACCGAGTGTAACGCACTGCATTGCTGACGAGGTTGCGCAGCACACTGGCGAGCAACCCCCGGTCGCTTTCAATCCAGGCAGATGAGGCGACCCGGCGCAGTTCGATCCCGCGCGCGCTGGCCTGCACCGCAAAATCACGCACCAGATCGTCCAGCAGGTCGTTGACTGCCAGGGGCTCATGGCGCGGCTCGATCCCGCCCCCGTCAAGTTTGGAAATGTCGAGCAGGGTCCGGATCAGCCGGTCGGCCGAGGCAATCGAGCCGTCAAGGTCGCGGACCAGCCGAGAAAGCTGTTCGTTCGATTGCACTTCCTCGCCCAGGGCTGAAGCAAACAGCCGCGCGGCATTGAGCGGCTGGATCAGGTCATGGCTGGCTGCGGCAAGAAAACGGGTCTTGGACCGGGTCGCTTTCTCCAGCGCAGCATTGGCTTCGCTGAGCTGCGTGGTGCGCTCCGCCACCTTGCTTTCGAGAGCCTGTTCGGCGAGGCGGTCGGCGGTGATATCGGTGTAGGAGGTCACATAACCGCCGCCCGGGGCCGGATTGCCGACAATCCGCATGATCCGCCCGTCATGCTGCTCGCGCTCCATCCGGTGTTCGCGCCCCGCACGCATGTGGCCGAGTCGGCGGGTGACCTGGTCTTCGATCTCGACATCGCCAATCTGCCCCTTGCGCATATTGTAGCGGATCAGGTCGGCAATCGGGGTGCCGACATTGACCAGCTCGTCCGGCAGTTCGAACATCTGCTGGTAGCGGCGATTCCAGGCGACGAGGTTCATCTCGGCATCGACCAGCGCCACCCCCTGATCAATGTTCTCGATCGCGATCTGCAGCAGGTCGCCGCTGAAGGTCAGCCGCCGCCCCGTCTCGTCGAACATAGCCATGACTTCGGCCAGGGGCACCGGCTCGCCCTGTGCCCAGCTCGCCACCAGCATCCGCGCGGAGGAACTGCCGACAACCCCCGCAATCATCCGTTCCGCCATGCTGAGCAGCTCTGGGTCGGCCTGATCCGCATCGCGATAGGAACGCGGCATGGCGAGCAGCGCCGCAGCGGCCCGCCGCATGCCCACGAACTGGGTCAGCAGCAGGCGGATGTCCGCCACCCGCTTGGCCGTGCCGTAGGCATGGGTTTCTCCCGGCAGGCTGGCACCGACAAAGCTGGCCGCCTGCACCGCATCGCGCAAACGGGGCCGGAACATGGCCGAACCGATCCAGTAGGCGGCAAGGTTCGCCCCCAGACTGATCAACACGCCCGACACGAGAGCGTCAGGATGGATCGACAGGACCGGCGGTTGCCCGGTTGCAGCAGGCAAGATCAGCAGGCAGAGCCACGCCGCAAAACCGGTCAGCAGCCCGGAAATCATGCCAGCCCGATTTCCCGCGCGGCTCAACACGCCGAGGACCAGCCCCGGTGCAAACTGGGCAGCTGCGGCAAAGGCCAGCGTGCCCAGTCCGGCCAGATTGGTCGCCCCACCGAAGCCGCGGTAAAACAGGTATGCCATCAGCATCAGCAGGCAGATCACCAGCCGCCGGATCATCAGCAGGCGGTGCGCGAGCCCGGCGCGGTCGGCCTCCCCTTGCAGCACTCGGCGGAAGGCCACCGGAGCAATCAGGTCATTGGTGATCATGGTCGACAGGGCCACGCTGGCGACCACAATCATGCCGCTGGCGGCAGAGAACCCGCCGATGAACACGAGCAAAGCGAGCGCCGAGTTACCGACATTGAGCGGCAGCGCCATGACGATGGCATCGGCGTCGGTCCCCGCTGGCAGCACGGCCACACCTGCCAGCACGATCGGAACGATAACCAGCGAAGTCAGCACCAGATAGGCGGGAAACACCCATTGCATTGCCGGGGTTGCCCGGTCTGCCGTCGCTTCAACGAAGGTCATGTGGAACTGGCGCGGCAGGCACAGGACCGCACAGGCGGCGAGCAGGGTCAGCACCGCAAAGCGCGCATCGATCTGGGTGACTGCGAACAGGGGCTCCACCGGCTGAGCCGGGCCGCTCGCCAGCAAGGCGATGGCCAGTGCCGCGACAGCCAGTAGCGCGACTAGCTTGACCACTGCCTCGACCGCGATGGTCAGGACCAGCCCGGCATTGTCGCCCGCGCGGTCGGCCCGGCGCGATCCGAACAGGACTGCGAACAGCGCCATCAACACCGCAACGGCAGCGACGATTTCGTCGCGCGCCAGCGCACCGGCCTCGTTGCCCCCGACCATCACCAGCGCCGTGCCGACCGATTGCAGTTGCAGAGCCATATAGGGTAGCGAGCCGACCGTTGCGATCACCGTGACCAGCGCCGCCACCCCTGCACTCTTGCCATATCGGGCCGACAGGAAATCCGCGATCGAAGTCGAATGCTGTGCCCGCGACTGGGCAAGGATCCGTCGCACCAGTCCGAAGCCGAAGGTGAACACCAGGATCGGCCCGAGATAGATCGGCAGGAACTCCAGGCCCGCCGTGGCCGCAGTGCCAACCCCCCCGAAGAAGGTCCAGCTGGTGCAATAGACCCCCAGTGACAGGCCATAGACCCAGCCCGACAGGCCCGGTCGGGCGAGCCATCCTGCATTGCGCACGCGGTCCCGCCAAGCCGCGAGCCAGAACAGCCCGGCCAGATAGATCGCTGCCGCTGCAATGGCCGCTCCGAACAGCATCGGATGCGCTCCTCCTATCCCTTCTCAAAGGCTAGCCGAGCCCCGCTGTATTTCAAGAAAAAGAGGGCGGCGCCCTGCGGCACCGCCCTCCCTTCGTGCGACCCGGTTGACTGGTATCAGTGGACGTGGGCTTCCCCTGCTCCGCGCGGCACGCGGATCGAGTCGACCAGCTTGCGGATTTCCACCGGCGGGCTCTTGGTCACCTTGGACACCGCGATGGCGATGACAAAGTTGATCACCATGCCGACCACCCCGATCCCTTCGGGCGAGATGCCCAGGAACCAGTTGTCCGCCACATTCATCGCCGGATCCACCACCAGCTTGAAGTAGAAGATGTAGCCAAAGGTGAACACCAGCCCCGAGATCATCCCGGCAATCGCGCCTTCCTTGTTCATCGACTTGGAGAAAATCCCCATGAAGATGGCCGGGAAGAGCGAGGCTGCGGCCAGACCGAAGGCGAAGGCGACCACCTGCGCCACCCATCCTGGCGGATAGATGCCGAGATAGCCTGCCACCACGATCGCCGCCGTTGCGGCGAGACGTGCCGCCATCAGTTCGCCCTTCTCCGAGATGTTCGGGCGGAAGGTGCTCTTCAGCAGATCGTGGCTGATTGAGCTGGAAATCACCAGCAGCAGACCAGCCGCAGTCGACAACGCTGCCGCGAGACCGCCTGCCGCCACCAGAGCAATCACCCAGCCCGGAAGATTGGCGATCTCCGGGTTGGCCAGAACCATGATGTCGTTGTCGACATAAAGCTCGTTGGCGTTGTCGGCCACGCTCTCGTTCCTGACCTGGCGCTCACCCGAGGGGCCGGCCCCTTCGGTGAACTCCGGCTTGCCCTTGAACACGTCGCCCTTGGCGATCTGCACCTTGCCGTCGGCATTCTTGTCCTGCCACACGATCAGGTCGTTCGCTTCCCACTTCTTGAACCAGCCCGGCGCTTGCGCATAGCTCGTCTCGTTCATCGTATCGATCAGGTTGAGCCGCGAGAACGCCGCCACAGCCGGGGCCGTGGTGTAGAGCAGGGCAATGAAGATCAGCGCCCAGCCGGCCGACTTGCGGGCGTCGGACGCCTTGGGAACGGTGAAGAAGCGGACGATCACGTGCGGAAGCCCCGCTGTGCCGACCATCAGCGCCATGGTGATGCAGAACACGTCGATCATCGACTTGCTGCCGCTGGTGTAGGCGGTGAAGCCCAGGTCAGTCAGCACCAGGTCGAGTTTCTGCAACACATACATGCCGGACCCGTCATTCACGGTGGAGCCCAGCCCCAGCTGCGGAATCGGGTTGCCCGTCACCATGAAGCTGATGAAGAAAGCCGGCACCATATAGGCGAAGATCAGCACGCAGTATTGCGCCACCTGGGTGTAGGTGATCCCCTTCATCCCGCCGAGCACGGCATAGACGAACACGATTCCCATGCCGATAATCACGCCGAGGTTGATCGGCACGTCGAGGAAGCGCGAAAACACGATCCCCACGCCCCGCATCTGCCCGGCGATATAGGTGAAGCTGATGAAGATCAGGCACACCACGGCCACCACGCGAGCTGCGTTGGAGTAGTACCGGGTGCCGATGAAATCCGGCACGGTGAACTGGCCGAACTTGCGCAGGTATGGTGCCAGCAGCAGCGCCAGCATCACGTATCCGCCAGTCCAGCCCATCAGGTAGACCGAGCCGTCATAGCCCATGAAGGCAATCAGGCCGGCCATTGACAGGAAGCTGGCCGCGCTCATCCAGTCGGCTGCGGTTGCCATTCCGTTGACGACAGGGCTGACCCCGCCGCCGGCGACGTAGAACTCTTTCGTCGAACCGGCCCGCGCCCACAGCGCAATGCCGATATAAAGCGCGAAGCTCGCGCCCACGAAGAGATAGATCAGGGTCTGTGTGTCCATGGTCCCGCCCCCCTCAATCGTCGAGATCGTACTTGCGCTCGATCTTCCGCATCTTGACGACGTAGTAGAAGATCAGCGCAATGAAGATGTAGATCGAGCCCTGCTGCGCGAACCAGAAACCGAGCGGGTATCCGCCGATCATGAACTGGTCGAGAAAGCCGCGGAACAGGATGCCCGCGCCGAAGGAACAGGCGAACCAGATCGCCATCAGGGTGACCAGCAGGCGGATGTTCTCGCGCCAGTAGGCACCCTCCGCCGCATTGGTCTCGTTGTCAGGTGAATTGTCGGCCATGGCCTCCCCTCCTTTTTCCCCGCGCCCATTGCGGGAGCGTGGCCGAAGGCTAGGGAACCCGGCGCCCGACGGGGAGCGCGACATTGGTCTAATGCGGCCAGAGCTAGCGGCGGACGGCCATGCCTTCGAGCGTGCCGATCCGGATATCGGCAGGGAGCCGGGCGAACTGGGCAAGGAACAGCTCGGCAGCCGCCAGCGCATCAGTCAGGGCATCATGGGCGTCGTAGGGGGGCAGCCCGTGCCGCACACGCGCGGCTCCAAGCCGGTAAGGCCCGCTTCCCACCAGATTGGGGGAAAGGTACCGCTCGATTGCCAGGGTGCAGATGCTGCGGATGGGCAGCGCTAACCCGAACAGTTTACGCACAGCACCTTGCAGCGCCTCGCGCTCGATCGAGGCTCCGTGCGCCACGATCACGCGCCCGGCGAGGTCGGCCAGCAGCGCCT
>NCJP01000379.1 GCA_002278985.1 Erythrobacter sp. 34-65-8 | reverse complement strand
AGGCGGCAGGCCGGACGGGACGGGCGGAGTGTTGTCTCGGTCCATGGCAGGCGCGCTAGGCCCCGCGCATAGCCCCGGCAAGCGGCAATCGGTCGGCACAGGGCCTCCGTTCATCGCAAAATCGAAACCTGCACAAGCCGTTGCAGTCCGTTCAGGAAAGGTGGGTTATTCCTGAACTCACCGAGCGGCCAGTTATCCCACTCTCCGCTCTTGAACGGGAAAGGACGAACGATGACCCGCATGACCTTGAAGTTCGCTGCCCTGGCACTTGCTGTTCCTGCGCTGGCCGTTGCAACCCCATCCGCTGCTCAGGTGACGGCGGATGCGGCTGCATGGATGCCGCAGACCATGGCCCACAACTATGACACCGCAGCCAACGGTGGCGACCGTTACCGCAAGTATGACAACTATCGTAAGGGCCGCGGCTATGACCGCCGCAACGACCGTCGATATGACCGCCGGTACGACCGCCGCGAGGCCCGCAGCTATGACCGGGGCTATTACGAAGAGCCGGTCTATCGCGATACCCGCGTGTGGCAGGGCAATGACGGCCGTTATTACTGCCGCCGCAAGGATGGCACCACCGGCCTGCTGATCGGCGGTGCCGCCGGGGCGCTGCTGGGCCGCGAGATTGCCGGGCGCAACGGTGACCGGACGCTCGGGGCCATTCTCGGCGCAGCGGGCGGAGCCCTGCTCGGCCGTGAGATCGACCGCGGCAGTTCGCGCTGCCGGTAAGCCGTGAAACCAGCTTCGGGCCGCACCCACCTGCGGCTCGCAGCGCAGCCCTCAACCCGCTGCGGAAGGCGCCTCGGACCATCCGGTCCGGGGCGCCTTCGACCGTGGGGTAGGGTCAAATTAACCACGGGCGGCTAAGTCACCCCGATGAAGTCCGCCCGCTCCTGCGCGATGCCGCTGGCGCTCGTCGCTCCATTGCTGTTGGCGGCTTGCAGCGACGCGCCTGGCGAGATCGGGCCGCAAGAGGATATCGATCCCGCCGTGGCGCACGCGCTGAACGAGCCCCTGATGACCGATCCCGATCTGGTGTCGTCGAACGAGGCCAATGCGGCACTCACCGGATCGCAGGATCACTCGCTCCCTGCCGACATCGCCACGCCGGAGGCGATCCGTGAGGCGCAGGACCGTGCCGTGGCCCTGCTCGGCGGCAGCGGAGCGGTGC
>NCJP01000378.1 GCA_002278985.1 Erythrobacter sp. 34-65-8 | reverse complement strand
GCTCAGATCCTCGCGCGCCCGGTTCTCCAAGTCGGAGATCCGAAACGCCTCCTCGTCGGTGAGGTCGCGGACTTCAACGAGGAAGCGGAAGTCGGTGTAGTTGTGGGCGCGCAGCCAGGTCACGGTCCAATGCCGGCGAGCGCCGCAAGGCTGAGGTGGATAGCAGGGGCGCCGGCCCGGTTCGCGCGGCTGCGCCCGCCTATGCCCCGGCCATCGAACAGCGCGGCGGGGATGCGATCTTCACCGCCGAAAACCTGCCGGTTTCGGGCGGGGTGAAGCAGGAATATGCCAATTCCGGCCGCTGGATTGCGGAGCCAGGCAAGCCTGCGCGGTAACCCGCAACGGGGGTTAATACGCCGTCAACCTTGCGCCGGAACCGATCCTTAGCAGCCCTGTTGCTACAACGGTCGCACTCCTCCGAATGACTGGAACCGTCTCCGCATGACCCTGCGCTTTGCTGCCGCCCGCACCCCCGCCGCTTCACCGCTTGCCCGTGTCCTGGCCCGGCGCACGGCTGGCCAGCCCGCCAATGACAACGGGGCGGAAACGCTCGACCAGATGCTGCACGCTGCCCTGCGCCATTTCGCCGAACACGGCCTCGGCGCAGCGGGTGACGCGCACCGCCGGGCGGAGCAGGCTTTCTTCGCCGGTGACCGCGAGTCCTATCAGTGGTGGCTTGGCGTTTGCCGAACGCTGGACAAGCGGCTCGCTGCCCGGCTGGAGCACAAGGCGTCGACCTGCAACGGTCCACTGCTCTGACGATTCGGGCCCCCGGTCTAACAAACCCCAACAAAATCTACAGGATGTTCGGGTAAGCCCCATTTAACCAATAAAAGAGGATTGCGCGCTATCCCGGAAGGCATGGCGACAAGCGCTCTCTGGCGGAAAATCAGCACGGTTTTCCCGCGCACCGGTGCCGACGCGCTCAATGAGCGGGTCCGGCGGAACCTGGTGCGCACCCTTTATACCCAGCCGAGCAGCCTGGCGATCGGGGCTTTCAACGGGATCGCCGCCAGTACCATCGCAGCCTATGTCAGCGGGTCGGAGCTTCTGGCTCTTGGCGCCATCATCCTCAGCGTGATTGCGGTGATCCGCGTGGGTGCCGCCTACGCCCTTTCGGCGGAGGAAGACGGCCCGAGCATCAACCTGCTCGAACTGACGTATGAAATCGGATCGTTCAC
>NCJP01000116.1 GCA_002278985.1 Erythrobacter sp. 34-65-8 | reverse complement strand
GCGGATGGCGCGCCGCCACATGCTGGGCGATCATCCCGCCCATGCTGCCGCCGACGATGTGTGCGGTCTCGATCTCCAGCGCATCCAGCAGGCCCGCCCCGTCATCGGCCATGTCGGCCAGGGTATAGGGCACCTTCGGCCTGATCCCGAGCTTGCCGAGCAGGGTCAGCTTGACGATGCCGGGCGCGCGCACCCCGTGGAACTTGTGGCTGAGGCCGATATCGCGGTTGTCATAGCGGATCACCCGGAACCCGTGACCCACCAGCGCCTCGACCAGCTCGATCGGCCACAGGGTCAGCTGCGCGCCGAAACCCATGATCAGCAGGATCGCCGGGTCACCGGCCTTGCCGTGGTCTTCGTAATGAATGGTTATCCCGTTGGCGGTCGCAGTAGGCATGGTCTCTCCCTGTCGGCTTTGTGTGGGCTTATTTTTCGATCGGGTCGTCCGCTGTCGCTCCGGATGGTCTTGCCGGCGGCACGGGCCGCCAGTCCGGCCCGCGAATTTCGAACCCCCTGGCCTCGAGCTGGTCGAGCACGCCCTGGTCTTCCGCCAGCACCCGCAGCGGGGCAACGGCCAGGGTCACGCCGCTTTCCTGCGCAGCGCGGTCGATCGCCGCGAGCCACTGGCCCCGCAATTCGCTGCCGACTGACTGGTCGGCCCAGGGCCAGCACTGGCCCAGCGCCTGCTCCAGCGGGTTGGCCATCACGGCGGGCACATCGGAGGCGCGCCAGTCCGCCCCGTGCCGGGCAATCAGCTCAGGCCCGGTCTCGGTCGCGGTCATGGCGGCATCGAGGCAAGCGATATGCGCTTGCGGTGGTGCTTCGGCGAGGCTGTCGAGCATGTCCTCGCCCCGGATCGTGCCGACCGGTTCGGCCGGAACCTTGGCCCGCCGCGCAGCCTTCTCGACCACGTCGGAGGCGTCCTTGCCGGTGTCGCGGCTGAAGCCGAGCCGGCGGGCCAGAAGGTCGAACGCGGTGATCAGGAAGCTGGAGCGGGCATAGTCCTGGTCGTACTTCGCCTCCAGCGCGGCAAGCCGCTGCGCTTGCAACGGGTCGAGATAGTCCGCCGCAGTGGTGTCCTTGGGCAATCTGGTGATCCTGCCCCCGGCAAACAGGATCCGGAACACGTCCCCCGGCGAAACCTTGGGCTTGAGGCCGAGGATCACCCGGTCCGCCCCGGCGGTCGCTTCCTCCAGCCGGTCAGGGAACCAGGGTGTCGCCTTGGGCACAGCACGGATTTCCCCCACCAGCACGATCGCGCCCCCGGGGGTGTCGATCGTCCACATGGGCGCGCCGGAACGCTGCGCGGTGACGATGATTTCATTCGCCCCATCGTCTTGCGCCCATGCCGGGCTTACGGACGTCAAGGCGCAAGCCGCGAGCAGGGCGGCGCCGATTTTCAAGGGACCAGCACCGTATCGCGCGCCTGTGGCAGCGTCTCCGGATAGTCGAGCGTGTAGTGCAGGCCGCGGCTCTCGTGGCGGCGCAGCGCGCTCTGCACGATCAGGTCGGCCGCCTCGATCAGGTTTCTGAGCTCGATCAGATCGGTGGTGACGCGGAAGGCGCTGTAATAGTCGTGCACCTCGCGTCGCAGCAGGGCGATGCGGTGGGCGGCGCGTTCCAGCCGCTTGGTGGTGCGGACAATCCCGACATAGTTCCACATGAAGCGGCGGATCTCGGTCCAGGTCTGCTTGATCACGACCTCTTCGTCGGAATCGGTAACCCGGCTTTCGTCCCACTCGCGGATCGGGGGCGGGGCACCGAGTACGTCCCAGCGGGCGAGGATATCCTTCGCCGCCGCCTCCCCGAACACGAAGCATTCAAGCAGGGAGTTGGAGGCGAGCCGGTTGGCCCCGTGGAGACCGCTTTCGGTGCATTCGCCCGCGCCCCACAGGCCCGGCAGGTCGGTCCGCGCGTCGAGATCGACCAGCACCCCGCCGCAGGTATAGTGCTGCGCAGGCACGACCGGGATCGGCTGGCGGGTCATGTCGATGCCGAGCCCGAGGAGCTTTTCATAGATCGTCGGGAAATGCCCGCGGACGAATTCCGGCGGCTGATGGCTGATGTCGAGGTGGACACAGTCGAGGCCGAAGCGCTTGATCTGGTCGTCGATCGCGCGGGCGACCACATCACGCGGGGCCAGCTCCATCCGTTCCGGATCGTAATCGGCCATGAAACGGTGGCCGGTTTCCGGGTGGAGCAGGTGCCCGCCTTCGCCGCGCACGGCCTCGGTGATGAGGAAGTTCTTGACCTCGAGGTTGTAGAGGCAGGTCGGGTGGAACTGCATCATCTCCATGTTGGATACACGGGCCCCGGCGCGCCAGGCCATGGCAATCCCGTCGCCTGTCGCACCGCGCGGGGCGGTGGAAAACAGGTAGACCCGGCCCGCTCCGCCGCTGGCCAGCACGGTGGCGCGGGCGAGGTGCTTTTCGACCCGACCGGTCGCCTCGTCGAGCGCATAGGCACCCCAGACCCGCCCGTCGCCGGAGAACTTCTCGCCGTGCCGCCCGGTGATCAGATCAATGCAGGCGCGCCCCGGCAGCAGGGTAACGTTGGGGTTTTCCTCTGCCGCCTTGAGCAGGGCGGCCTGCACGGCCCAACCGGTCGCATCGTCGACATGGACGATCCGGCGGTGCGAATGGCCGCCTTCGCGGGTCAGGTGCAGGTCGGCGCCTTCTGCATTGAACGGGACACCAAGATCGACCAGCCGGGCAATAGCGGCGGGCGCGCGTTCGATGACGAATTCGACCGTTTCGCGCCGGTTGAGCCCGGCGCCTGCCACCATGGTGTCGCGCACGTGGTTCTCGAACGTGTCGCCCGCATCGAGCACCGCCGCGATCCCGCCCTGCGCCCAGGCGGTGCTGCCGGAGCGCAGATCGCCCTTGGCCAGCACCAGCACGCGCTTCGTTTCTGCCAGCGCCAGCGCGGCGGTGAGCCCGGCTGCGCCAGAGCCGATGATGAGCACGTCGTGGTTTGCTTCGGTCATGGCGCGGTCATGCCGCTGCAAACGCATGGCGGCAAGCAGAGAACGCCTTGCCGCACTGCCACTTTCCCTGTCAGCGCCGGACGGTAGCGGTCAGCACAACAGGGCATATCAGCGGGAGGTCGCAACCGATGATCATCGGTCGTATTCGTTGTACCCTGGGCCGGCACCAGGTGGATCGCAGCACTGTCAGGCCGATGTACGGCCGTCCGGTCGGGCGTTGCAGCAGGTGCAGGAAGGTGCTTGAGGAAGAGCATCCCGGGCTGTGGATTGTCGTCCCGACCCGTGATGCGGGTCTGGGCCACCCGCCGCGCTGAGCGGTTCCTAGCCTCCGCCGGTCAGCTGCACGAACACATCCTCAAGGTCCGCTTCGCGCGTGGTCACGTCTTCCACGGTGTAGCCGTGGCTCTGGACCAGCGCGAGCACCTGCCCGGCGCTCATCGCATCGCGGTTGTAGGTCACCTCCAGGGTGCGCGGCTCGGTCACTTCGGCCTTGATGAAACCCGGCTCCATCGGCGGACCGGCCAGATCCTTGTCGACCGTGACCCGGACGATCTTTTCGCGCGCCATGTCGATCAGGTCGCGGGTCGGCTTGTTCGCGATCAGCTCGCCGTGGTTGATGATGGCAATCCGGTCACACAACTGCTCGGCTTCTTCGAGGTAATGGGTGGTCAGCACCACGGTCACGCCCTCGCCGTTGAGTTCGGTGACCAGTTCCCACAGCTGGCGGCGCAGCTCGACATCGACGCCGGCCGTCGGCTCGTCCAGCACCAGGATCGGCGGGCTGTGAACCATCGCCTTGGCGATCAGCAGCCGCCGCTTCATCCCCCCCGACAGCGCCCGGGCATAGGCATTGCGCTTGTCCGCCAGATGGACCGCGCGCAGCAGCTCCTCGCTGCGTCGTAGCGCCTTGGGGATGCCGTAGAACCCGCCCTGGTTCTCCAGCACCTCGAACGGGGTGAAGAAGGGGTCGAATACGATTTCCTGCGGCACGATCCCGATCGAGCGTTTGGCGTTGCGGTGATCGCGGTCAATGTCGAAGCCCCAGATCTCAGCCGTGCCGCTGGTCTTGGTGACCAGCCCGGCAAGGATATTGATCAGGGTCGACTTGCCCGCCCCGTTGGGGCCAAGCAGACCGAAGATGCCGCCTTGTGGCACATCGAAGGTCACGCCCTTGAGCGCCAGCTTCGCCTCCGCCCCCTTGGTCGGGGCATAACGCTTGACGAGGTTGTCGATCCTGATGGCGGGCGGCTGGCTCATGTCTGGCAGCCCTAGGCCCGCAGGGGTGGTGGCGTAAAGGGGCCATGCTTGACGGAGACAATGACCGGCGCGTTAACCAAACCCGGGGAGATGGCCTTCAGGGGTGTGCGGCTAGGCCATGCCACGATGGGACCGAAATCGCTTCTGGCTGCTACCCCGATCCGGGGGCTTTGCGCGCTTGCCTGCTTGCTGCTGGCCAGCTTGCTGGCTGCTGTGCTGGCGGTGCCGGGCGCCGTACGGGCCGCCGAAACCACCACCGTCGGGGCAACCACCGTGCTGGTCGAGGACCTCAGCGTCGTAAAATCGGAAGACATGGATTTCGGCAACATCATCGTCGCGGCTGGCGGGGGGACCATTGTGATGAACCCCACCGTCACGCCGACCTGCGCGGTGACCGGCGGGCTCGTTCACAGCGGGGCCTGCCAGCCGGCCGAATTTGTCGGCGCAGGGCGTTTCAACCGCCTGGTGCGGGTGCGCATACCCCCGTCTGGCCGGATGACCGTGACCAATGCCACCGGCGCGACCATGCGGATCGACCAGATGGATATCAATGGCACGCCCGATACGCTGGTGGTGCGGGAGAATGTCCGCAGCTTCCGCTTCCGCATTCTCAATCCCAGCGGGTTGTTCTACTTCCGCGTCGGTGGCAGGCTCAACGTCGGGGCAAGTCAGGCAGTGGGCACCTATACGGGCACCTTCGACATCGACGTGCAGTATTTCTGATCGCATGATGCTGCGCAGGCGCATTGCACAGACGGGGCCGAGCGATTAACGGGGCTGTCCATGACCATCCCGCCGCCCGAAACCATCCTCGTCGATCACACCCGCGTCAGCTGCGACGGGGCAAGCGCCATTCGCGGCGGTGCCCGGTTCCGCCCGGCGGCGCTGGGCCATCCCAAGGTCTGGCTGCAGATAGACGAGCACGGGTACGTCGACTGCGGCTATTGTGATCGCCGCTTCGTCCTGCGTGGCGGCCCGGCTGACGGGGCGGATCAGGCGGCGCTGCCCGACGTTGCGGCCGGCAGCGATCCGGGGCACCGGTAAGACAAGCCCAGGCTAGCGGTCCCCGGCGTCCGCGCCCATTCCAGTTTCGGTTGAACGCGGGCCGAAGGTCAGTTCCAGCGGTGTGACCGTTCCGTCCGTTCGCAGGCGAACCCGCATCATTCCCTGCAGGTCGGGATTGCGCAGTTGCGCTTCCAGCCGCGCCCCGGCGGTCTGCGGAATGTAGAGCCTGCCGTTGCGCGGCAGATCGGGATAGCCGTTCAGCGTGGCCGGATCGGGAGCCAGGACCTGCGGGCAGGCGGCGCGCTCTGCCTCACTGCCC